>NZ_CBDLAM010000099.1:1254-14432 GCF_965301125.1 Anaerosporobacter sp.
CTTTGTTTTCGTACCTGCTGCTGTTACATTATTATAATTTGTTAATTCTTCTGGTGAAACAATGAACATTTGACATATTTTTTCTTCAAGAGTCATATTCTTTATTATTTTATTCACTTGTTTTAGTTGTTGTTTTTCCTTCTTTGTTAACCTCTTCTCTGTTTCTTTGTTTTCAGTTTCTTTATCTTCAGCTGTTTTGTTTCCAGCAGCACTTTTTTCAGTTTTATTAGCATCACTATCTTTACTTTCTGTAGAAGATGCCGCTGTTTGGTTTTTAGTTTCAGCTTCCTCACCTACGAACTTGGTTGTTTCTTGTCCTATCTCTTTCATGGAAGCTGCTGCTACTTCCGTTTCATTTCCTTTGGTTGCAGTTTTACTATTATTCGAAGATTTATATTCTCCTAATATTAGTAAAGCGAAACCAACCGCAATAACTTCTGCTATTATTATGTATAGATATCGTTGTATATTCTTTTTATAGGTATCTTCCTTATTCTCGTTTTTCATAATCCCTTTTCCTCTCCTAATAATTGTGCCCTAAATTCTAACCTTATAGTGTCTATCTATATATAAGTTAACCCATGCAACTTAATTTGTCAATATTTGGTTATTTATTTTTCAGAAAAATAAAAGACAACCTTCATATGAAAGTTGCCTTATTGAATAATTTACGCATCATATCTCTTAATAAATCCCATTCCAATAGGGTGTGGACCTGTATGTGTACCGATTGTAACACCTATACGTCCTATGGTTGGCACCTTGATACCAAGTCCTTCCTCTACCATGTCTTTGAATTTCTCAGCTTCATCAAAATCAATTCCAGTCCCTACAGCAAAGGAATATATGCTTGGATTTTCTCCTATTTTCTTAAAATGATCCTGGGCTATGTCGATTAATTTCTTCTTTGACTTCTCACGACTTCTCGTAATACCAGCAGGGAAGATTTCTCCTTCTTTCAATACAATCAAAGGTTTTATTCCTAGCGTATCGCTTGCGAAAGTTAATAGTTTGCCCATTCGGCCACCCTTTTTTAGATAATCCATACTGGATATGGTGAAGATAATACGGCCAGTGGTTTTTATTCGTTCAAGATGAACAATTGCATTTTCATAACTAACACCATCTGCTTGCATACGTAGTGCTTCTTGTACAAATAGACCTTGCAACACAGTATTAACCATCGAATCAATAACCGTAATAACTGCACTTGGATATTTCTCTAGAACGATTTCTTTTGCATTACATGCAGATTGATAAGAACCGCTAAATTTAGTTGTAATACAGATGCAAATCATTGGAATAGAATCTGCAGCGTATTTTGTAAAAACATCAACATAATCTTGCACAGACGGTAAGGAGGTTTTCGGATATACATGCTCCTCAATCATTTTATTGTAAAATTCAAAGTGGTCTACTTCTAGACCTTCTTTGTAATAATTTTCTCCATCGAAAGATACATAGAATGGTACAATCTCTAGTCCTTTTTCTTTTGCAAATTCTAATGATAAATCGCAAGATCCATCACTGATGATCTGATATTTCATACAAATCAACCTCTCTTATACATCATATTTATATTCCATCTCGTAGTTTTCAATACTATATGATGCATTGTACCATATTTATCTTAAAATAAAAGTAACTTTGTCCATTATTAATAATTTTTTTATATTTCATTTTGATTATCACTATTTATAACATATCCTACAACAGAAAGCACACTTGTAAATTATCCACTCTCATACAAAAGAACAACGCAACTAAACGTTACGTTGTTCTTTTTACATCTACATCTGGAAGAAATCCATTAATGAAATTTGATTTGTTGCTGGTAAATCTGCAAGGATTCCTAAATCAGCCATTGTATCAATTACAGTAGCACTGACCTTAGTTCTTTGTCTGAAATCATCAAGAGATAAGAATTTACCATCTTTTGTTGCAAGTACTACGGCTTCTGCCGCTTTATCGCCAAGCCCATCGATTGTATTAAGCGCTGGCATAATCTTACCATCGAAGATTTGGAAATGATGGGATTTCGCACGATAAATATCAAGTGGTTCAAATTCAAAGCCTCTTGCATACATTTCTTGAACAATTCTCATATCCTTTAAAGTATCTTGTTCTTTCTTAGATAAATCATTCATACGTTTCTTATAATCAGACAAGTAATATTCTAATTTTTCACGGCCGAGACACATAAGTTCATAGTTGAATGCTGACGCACGGATACTAAAGTATGCAGTATAATAAGCAAGTGGATAATACACTTTAAAATATGCAATACGGAATGCCATCATAACATATGCAGCCGCATGGGCTTTTGGGAACATGTATTTAATTTTCTTACATGATTCAATATACCATTCTGGTACTCCCGCTTCAATCATGGCTTTTTCCATATCTGGCGTTAAGCCCTTACCCTTACGAACACTTTCCATGATCTTGAAGGCAAGACCATTCTCTACTCCAGTATGAATTAGATAGGTCATAATATCATCACGGGTACAGATTGCTGTCGAAAGTGTACAATTACCATTCTGTATATAGTACTGGGCATTGTTAAGCCAAACGTCTGTACCATGGGATAGACCCGAGATACGAACAAGATCCGAAAATGTCCTTGGCTTTGTATCGCGAAGCATCTGCATAACGAAGTCAGTACCAAACTCTGGAATACCTAAGGAACCAAGATCGCATCCACCTAAGTCCTCCGGCTTTAATCCCAACGCGCTAAGATTATCAAACAAAGATAATACTTTCTCGTCATCAAAACGAATTGTTAACGGATCAATACCAGTTAAATCTTGTAACATACGAATCATGGTAGGATCATCGTGTCCCAGTATATCAAGTTTTAACAAGTTGTGGTCAATGGAGTGATAATCAAAATGTGTTGTAATGGTTTGTGTTGTCATATCATTTGCAGGACGTTGCACTGGTGTGAAGGAATAGATTTCCTCACCAAGTGGAAGAACTACGATACCACCTGGATGCTGTCCAGTTGTTCTACGAATACCTACACACCCTTCTACAATACGTTCAATCTCTGCTCTTCTCTTATGTTGACCATGTTCTTCATAGTATTTTAATACATAACCAAAAGCTGTCTTCTCTGCCAAGGTACCAATGGTACCAGCTCGAAAGGTCTGACCTTTACCAAATATAACTTCCGTATAATCGTGAGCATGACTTTGATACTCTCCTGAGAAGTTAAGATCGATATCCGGCTCCTTATCTCCATAGAAACCAAGGAAGGTTTCGAACGGAATCTCATGTCCATCTTTACTAAGAGGTTGGCCACATTGAGGACACAATTTGTCTGGCATGTCACAACCAGACTTTCCTGCATACGCCTTTACTTCCTCTGAATCAAAATCGGAATAATAGCAATTTGTACAGTAATAATGAGCAGGTAATGGATTAACTTCGGTAATACCTGACATCGTAGCTGCGAATGAAGAACCTACCGAACCTCTGGAACCTACTAGATATCCATCTTCGTTAGATTTCCATACAAGTTTCTGAGCAATAATATACATTACGGCGAAACCATTACTAATGATAGATTTTAATTCCTTCTCTAATCTAGCTTGTACTGGCTCTGGTAGATTAGGTCCATACATAGAATGGGCTTTATCGTAACATATTGAACGTAAATCTTCGTCAGAATTCTCGATGATAGGAGGGCATTTATCTGGACGAACAGGTGCAATCTTTTCGATCATATTTGCAATCATATTGGTATTGGTGATAACTATTTCTTCTGCTTTTTCTTTACCAAGGTAAGAAAATTCCGCTAACATCTCATCTGTTGTACGAAGATACAATGGTGGTTGATCATCCGCATCTTTGAATCCCTTACCAGCCATGATAATTCGTCGATACACTTCATCTTCTGGATCTAGGAAATGCACATCACACGTACCTACAACTGGTTTATTGAATTCTTCACCTAGTGCAACTATCTTTTTATTAATCTCAATCAAATCTTCTTTGGATTTAATATCATATCTATCACTATGAATCATGAAATCGTTGTTACCAAGTGGCTGTATTTCCAGATAATCATAGAAATCTACTAATCTAGTAATCTCTTCTTTTGACTGATTTCTGAGTAAGGCTTGATATAATTCTCCTGCTTCACAGGCCGAACCTATAAGTAATCCTTCACGATTTTCTAGAAATACACTCTTTGGTATTCTTGGTCTACGAGCATAATAATTTATATGTGAATATGAAATTAATTTATACAGATTAATTCTACCAATATCGTTTTGTGCAAGTATAATTGCATGATAGGTTGGAAGCTTCTTAATCATATCTGCAGATAATTTACTGATTTCATTTAGCTGTTCCATATTAAATACATTCTTTTCTCTTAACATCTGAATGAATTTTACATAAATCTCAGCAGTAGCTCCAGCATCGTCTACTGCACGGTGGTGATTTTCAAGGGAAATTCCCAATTCTTTCGCAACGATATTCAATTTAAACTTTGATAAATTAGGAAGTAATACACGGGCCATAGATACCGTATCAATTACTGTAAAATCAGTTGAGATGCCTAGCTGTTCCGCTTTCTTTGTTATAAAACCAACATCGAAAGATGCATTATGAGCAACTAACACACAACCCTTACAAAATTCTAGAAACTGTGGCAAGATAACATCAATTGTAGGGTAATCCATAACCATAGCATCTTGGATACCTGTCAATTTCTCTATCTCATAAGGAATTGGGATCTCTGGGTTAATGAATGTAGAATATTTGTCTACAATTTCTCCATTCACTACTTTTACCGCACCTATTTCAATGATTTTATCATTAACAGGACCAAAACCAGTGGTTTCTATATCGAATACAACACTTGGTTCGTCTAATGTCTGCCCTTTATCATTTTCAACAATATCTTTCAAGTCATCTACTAGATAAGCTTCAACACCGTAGATTACCTTAAAATCTGACTTCTCAACCACATGGTTAGCCTCGGTAAAGGCCTGTACTACCCCGTGATCTGTAATAGCAATCGAAGAATGTCCCCATGACATTGCTCTCTTAATTAATGATTTTGCACCTACAACCGCATCCATATCACTCATCATGGTATGGGCATGTAATTCTACACGTTTGACAGGTGCATTATCGACACGAGAAGTTGTAAAATCCGGAATTGTTTTAATACCCACAATAGAACTAATAGAGATTTCTCTATCATACTTATCCATCAAGGCCATACCCTTCATCTTAATGAAGATTCCATTTTTTAATACAGATGTAATATCAGGTACCTGTTCATTCTTCACGAATATCTTCGCTGAAATTGTATCAGTAAAATCTGTAACCGCAAATGTAATAATCGTTTTCTCGTTACGAAGTTCTCTTGTTTCAAACTTATTTACCCTACCACGTACAACAACTTCGCCCACTTCATCTTGAATTTCACATATTGCAATTGCTTCCCCTTCAAAGTTCTTACCATAGATGGTATCTGGATCTGGTGGTAACTTCTTGTAACTGCTGTATTTGGACTTATCAGGTTTAGCCGCTTTCGTCTCTGTAGACTTGTCTTTACTTTCTGATTTTGGAGTATCTTGTACGCTATTATTTGCTTTGCTTACTAATTTAGAGCTGTCCATCGCATTGGAATCTCCGCCAGAAACAGCAATATATGATTCTTCGTCTTCACCATGAGACATATGATGTTTTCTCATTGCCTTCGCATATGTTTCCGTAATATCTTCTTCCTCTTTTTCAGGAGGTTCTACGTAGCTAAATTTAACATTAATGGCATATCCGAAACGATTTGAGAAGTTATCCTCTAGAATACGCTTCATATTATTTGATTTATTCTTTGCTACAAAGTTATCTTCCATCTCAAGCGCAATCGTATCGCCTTCTACATTGTAATCTGCCATCTTGAATAAGTTATACTCAAGTATACTACTGTCCTTCATCTCTTCCAGTAAACTATCATAATATGCGTCCATCAACTTATCAGGTGTATACTGGGCAGACAACTCATATCGGTCACACAACCTGATTTCATTCATTGTATCTGCAAAAAGTTGTTTTTTAATTTGATACTGCATCTTCTTCACTAGTTTCCTAGAGATCAAATGCGTACTCATTAAATATATCTTTATTTCTTGATTGATTCTAGAAGCTGCAACACGCTCAATTACAGTATCTTCAAACATATCTTGTAATTCTTTCGCAACCTTTAATGTTTCAAAGACTTCAAAGAATTGCATATTCATGTACACAATCTCCTTTTCATAATCTAATTTCCTATTATTCTAATTTTTACCCCAATTTTTCAATTCTTCTTCAAGGGTTGCCAACAACTGATCTTCTGGTAATGTCTTAACCACTTTTCCTTTCTTAATCAGCATCCCAACACCTTTACCACCAGCTACTCCGATATCCGCTTCTTTTGCTTCGCCCGGTCCATTAACAACGCAACCCATAACAGCAACTTTAATATCTAAATCGTACTTTTGAACCATAGTTTCAACTTTATTAGCTAGTCCAATTAAATCGATTTCTGTTCTTCCACAAGTAGGGCAAGAAACCACTTCAACACCTGCTTTACGTAAACCTAATGTACGTAGAATTATCTTTGCAGTTTTTACTTCTTCCACAGGATTTCCTGTTAAGGATACACGAATGGTATCACCGATTCCTTGATTTAAGATAATTCCAAGTCCTATACTTGATTTAATATTACCTGATGTTATTGTTCCTGATTCTGTTATTCCAACATGTAATGGGTATTTTGTCTTCTTAGCAATTAACTCATGGGCTTTCACTGCCATTAATACATTAGAAGACTTAATACTGATAACAAGATTATCATAACCCATATCTTCAATAAATTTCACTTTATCAAGAGCACTTTCTACAATACCTTCTGCTGTTACACCACCATATTTCTCAACTAGGGGTTTCTCCAAAGAACCACTATTAACACCAACACGAATTGGAATATTTCTTTCCTTGGCAGCTTCTACGACAGCTCTTACTTTTACTTCACTTCCGATATTACCTGGATTAATTCGAATCTTATCTACCCCACTCTCTATAGCAGCTAGTGCAAGACGATAATCAAAATGAATGTCTGCTACAAGAGGAATTGATATTTGTTTTTTAATATCCTTTAAGGCAAGAGCTGCTTCCATAGTTGGTACTGCACATCGAATAATATCACAGCCAGCTGCTTCTAACTCTTTTATTTGAGCAACAGTAGCTTCTACATCTTCTGTCTTTGTATTTGTCATAGATTGAATCAGAATTGGATTACCTCCACCAATCACCTTATTTCCAATCTTAATTACTTTTGTTTCATCACGGTACATTCTATATACCTCCTATTCTACTTTTCATTCTAAACTGTATATTAATTTAGTAAATTATTGTTCTATGTTATAGGCTAATAACATCTCTATTCTACCACACTTTCTACTAAGTGTTATAATTAAATTATTCCTAGTAATAAAATTTTTGTTATTCAATGTTGAATACAACACTCTATTTACATTTTCATTACTTCTTAGTTGACGTACTATGCCACAAAACACGCTACATATCTAAGCACAAATAAGTTAGCAAAATGAGAGGTGCATAAAATACTTCCGTATTTTATCGCACCTCTCATTTTCTTATATTATATAATTAACCGAATAACCTTCTGACATCATTAAACATAACAAATACCATTAAAATCATCAAAAGTGCAAGACCTATCATATGAACAAAGCCTTCCTTCTTTTGATCTATAGGTTTACCACGTACTGCTTCTATTAACAAGAACACCAAACGTCCTCCATCAAGCGCAGGCAATGGTAGTAAGTTCATTACACCAAGGTTGGCGCTTAGTAAGATACTCATATAGAGAATCTGAACAATAACAGCTGACACACCCGCAGACTTCGTACTGTCGATTCCGTCTCCAATCATATCAACAATAGCTACAGGACCGCCTAAATCTTTGGTTGTAACTTTACCATTAATTAATCCGACTACACTTTGGATTGTTGTTTTAATCCAAGTTTTCACTTCAATTGCACTGTATTTAACAACTCCTAAAGCGCTCATCTTCTCACCAGTTGTGGCAATGGTCTTAGTACGTCCTTGGTCGTAACCAAATCCCATCAAATATACACCAGCTTCATTTTTTTCTGGTGTTATGGTCAAATCCATCTCGTTTCCACCACGATTAATTGTTAATGTCACAGGTTTCTCTGTTGTAGGATGGAAGTATTGATAATATGATACTTCTCTAGAATTATCAATATTTGAACCATTAATCTCTACAATAACATCACCCACTTGTAAACCTGCTTCCTGTGCAGGAGCACCTTCCTGTACATCAATAATCAAAGCTGGATCATAACCTACTTTACCAACAACGATAATCGACAATACGAATGCTAGAATAAAGTTGAAGATAGGACCTGCTGCAATAACAGAAATACGGGCCCATACCCCCTTCTTACCAAAAGCGTTAGGATCATCGTTTTCTTCGTCTTCTCCTAACATCATACAAGAGCCACCAATAGGGAATAACTTTAGGGAATATCTCGTGCCGTTACGTAAAAAACTAAAAAGTCTTGGACCCATACCAACTGAAAATTCCACTACTCCTATTCCATTCTTCTTTGCCAATAAGAAATGACCCAGTTCATGGATGACTATAATTAAGCTAAAAATCAAAATAGCTATAATAATATTCATGTAAATACCTATCCTTTCTATACTGCATACAGTTTAGTGATATTAGTTCTCCACTACCAATATCATGTATGAAGTTACACATGGAATTTTGATTCAATTCTCTCATATGTCTGTGCTTCAATTTCAAGTATCTCATTTACACTCGGGTTATCTACCTTGCGATGCGATTGAATTGCATCTTCAATAATTTCATATATTTCAAGGAAAGATATTTCCCGTTTCAAGAATTTGGCAACCGCTCTTTCATTGGCTGCATTATACACAGTTGGCATACTTCCTCCAAGTCTACCTACTTCATATGCTAATGAAAGTCCACGGAATGTATCTAAATCAGGTGCTTCAAATGATATTTGAGATAATTTAGTAAAGTCTAAACGCTCGCCACCAAGTACTCTTCTATCTGGATATGTTAATGCGTATTGAATTGGAAGTTTCATATCTGGTGTACCTAACTGTGCAATCACACCACCATCTACAAACTCAACCATAGAATGAATGATACTCTTTGGTTGTACAACAACTTCAATTTGGTCAAAATCAACATCAAATAACCACTTAGCTTCTATAACTTCTAAGCCTTTATTAACCATGGTTGCTGAATCAATGGTAATCTTTCGACCCATAGACCAATTAGGGTGTTTTAGAGCATCTTCCAAACTAACTTTACTTAACTGTTCTGTATTCATCCCTCTAAAAGGGCCACCAGAAGCTGTTAATAATATTCTGCTAATACGATTGTAGTTTTCTCCATTCAAAGCCTGAAATATTGCAGAATGTTCACTATCTACAGGAAGTATTTTAACATTATATTCTTTCGCAAGTGGCATTATGATATGTCCAGCTGTTACCAATGTTTCTTTGTTGGCAAGTGCAATATCTTTCTTTGCCTTAATAGCCGCAATAGTTGGCTGAATACCTATCATACCAACAATTGCTGTTAAAACAACATCAGCTTCTTCAATCACACTACATTCTATTAAGCCTTCCATTCCACTTGTAATCTCTACATCAAGGTCCGCAACTAAAATACGTAATTCCTTTGCCTTTTTTTCATCCCAAACACATGCTATGCGTGGTTTGAATTCTCTAATCTGTTTCTCTAATAAATCTATATTAGATCCTGCCGCTAGAGCAACAACTTCCATATCAGAATTTTCACGAACCACATCAAGTGTTTGTGTTCCTATGGAACCTGTTGATCCAAGTACTACTATTTTCTTCATGTTTGTACCCTTTTCTTATGATATTACTTAAAATTACTATTAGTTTTCTAAATAATTATTACTATACTATTACTATTTACTCAAAAACTCCGCTAGATAATAAACAATAGGAGCAGTGAATATGATACTATCAAAACGATCTAAGATTCCACCATGACCAGGAATTAATTTACCATAATCCTTGATTTCAAAATTTCTCTTAATCGCTGAAGCTGCTAAATCTCCAATTTGAGATACGATACTTGACGCTCCACATATAATCGCAAATGTAACTTGTGGATTGGAAAATGTATCGATTTTATGTTGTATTGCCAGTCCATATACAAATCCAATTAAAGCAGCACCTAATACACCACCAATACCACCTTCAATTGATTTCTTCGGACTTAATTTTGGCGTCATCTTATGTTTTCCAATCGAAATACCAACTAGATACGCACATGTATCAGATCCCCATGCCCCTATGAATAATAACCAAACTAACCATAAACCGTCATCTAACATACGAACTTGATAGATATGTGATAACATAATCGCAACATAAAACAATCCAAAGAATGTTAAGAATACTTGCTCAGAACGATATTTTGGAAAAGTAAATACATACGCTACCATAAGTACCATGATAAATGCTACAAATAGCAGCATCATATGTTCTTTTGCTTCAAAATATACTAACGCATAATAAGCTACACAAGCAATATAACCGATGTAACCGATTAAACTATTATTTACTTTTAACAACTTATATAATTCACTTAAACCAATTAATGAGATTAATCCAATTACCCCAAACAGTAGATTGCCTCCCATAATTACAGTAATTAACGTTAAAATCACTAACGTTACTGAACTTCTAAAACGCACCCAAAACATACGACTCTCCTATCCGTTGGTGTATATTTGTATAACCATTCAGAATAGCTATTTATTTTACTCCACCAAACCGTCTTTCTTTTGAATTATAATATAGTATGGCATCTTCTAAATCTTTTTCACTAAAATCTGGCCACAATACATCTGTAAAATAGAATTCTGTATATGCCATCTGCCATAATAAATAATTTGACAATCTCTGCTCACCACTAGTACGTATCATTAGGTCTGGATCTGGAATACCTTTAGTATCCAAATAGTTGTCAAATAGTTTCTCATCTATATCATTAAGTGTTAATGCCTTATGATTGTAATCTACTACTATACGTTTTATTGCACGTAGAATCTCATCTCTCGAACCATAATTTAATGCAACTTGAAAATTCAAACCTGTATTCTTCTTACTTAATTCTTCTAATTCTTTGATTTTTTCTTGCATTTTAACATCTAATCGAGAAATATCGCCAATAACACGAACTCTCATATTATTCTTGGTTGTTTGCTTAATACAATCTTTTAAATAGTTATTCAGAAGCTTCATTAGCGTTTCAACTTCTTCATCTGGTCTAGACCAATTTTCTGTAGAAAAAGCATATACAGTTAAATATTTTACACCCATGTTATATGCTGCTCTACATATCTTTTCTACATTCTTACTCCCTTGGGCATGCCCATAAGTACGTGGCATCATTCTCTTCTTAGCCCATCTTCCATTACCGTCTAGTATAAGAGCAATGTGTTCTGGGATTTGTAATCCTTCGAGGACATTTTTATTAGCCAAACTTTATTCCTCCTGCTATAATGCTATAAAACCGGATTGTCTTATACGAATGTATAAGACAATCCGATTTTAATCTAATTAAAGCCGTAACTTACCAAATTAAACAGTAAGAACCTCTTTTGATTTTGCTTCCATAGCTTTATCTACTTCTGTAACGTATTTGTCAGTAACTTTTTGTACTTGGTCTTCTAAGCTCTTAACTTCATCTTCAGATATTTCATTTGCTTTGCTTAATTTCTTAATTGCATCATTAGCATCACGACGAATGTTACGGATAGCAACTTTAGCTGCTTCTGCTTTTTTCTTTACATCTTTTACTAATTCTTTTCTTCTTTCCTCAGTAAGTTCTGGGAATACAAGACGAATTACTTTACCATCGTTACTTGGTGTTAAACCAAGATCAGAAGTTAAGATTGCTTTTTCAATTTCTTTAATTAAACTGCTTTCCCATGGTTGAATCATAATTACTCTTGCTTCTGGTACAGAAACGTTAGCAACTGATTGGATTCCAGATGGTGTACCATAATAATCAACTTTTAATTTATCCAAAATACGAGGATTAGCTCTACCTGCACGAATGGCTGTAAACTCCTCATTTAAGCTGTCTAAAGATTTTTGCATTTTCACTTCAAATTGTTCAATTCTTGAATCCATTTTTTTCCCTCCAAAGATCTTTCATATAAATATACAGAATAACCAGGTTTTCTTTAAACAGTTACCTTGGTCCCTGTAAATTTCCCATTTACTGTGTTTACGATACTATTTGGCTCATTAAGTCCAAATACCATCATTGGCATCTTATTTTCTAAGCACATAATTGTCGCAGATAAATCAATAACTGCTAACTTCTTATCAAGTACCTCTCCTATTGAAATCTCATCATATTTAATTGCTGATAGGTTTGTTTTAGGATCGCTGTCATAAACACCGTCTATTGCTTTCGCTAATAAGATAACGTCAGCTTCAATTTCAACAGCTCTAAGAACTGTTGCAGTATCTGTTGAAAAGTATGGGTGACCTATACCTCCTGCAAAGAATACAACCATTCCCTTTTTAAAATACTTATTTGCTCGGTCTTTTGAGAACGTCTTAGTCATAGAACCACATTCAAATGGTGTTAACACTTGTGTCATCATGCCAACATATCGAAAGATTTCAGACACATAGATACAATTCATAACAGTTGCTAACATACCAATCTGATCTGCCTTTGTACGATCGATTGTTTCACTTGTTCTACCTCTCCAGAAGTTTCCGCCACCGATTACAATACCTACTTCGACACCTTTATCAACTAATTCTTTCACTTGTTTTGCTACTTCAATACAAGTTGCTTCGTCAAATCCTGTCTTCTTATCTCCGGCTAATGCTTCACCACTTAGTTTTAACAAAACCCTATTCCAAGTCTTCATTATCCATCATACCTTTCAATAGCTTTTAGTATATTATTAACTTATTAATGCCATAAATTTAGTAGCTTGTACATGCTACCCAAACAGTTTTATTATAGCATTACTAATAAGCTTTTGTATACTATTTTTTTAATTCGACTTATATTTTAT
>NZ_CBDLAM010000100.1:0-14405 GCF_965301125.1 Anaerosporobacter sp.
GAGATTCTAAATGCAGTGCTTCATCATCATGAACTTGATAATGGTACGGGATTCCCTAATAAGTTAAAAGGAAATGAAATCTGTGAGTTCGCCAGAATCATTGGCCTCATTGATAAGTTTTATGATCTCAAGTCGAGCCATGATATGATTGGAGATACTCAAGAGATGCTTGAAGCTAGCTTTGAGAAAGTAGTTAAAATGTTTGATATAGAAATAATGTCTCATTTCTTTAAAGAAGCAGAAGTATTCACATTAGATACTTTGGTAAGGTTGAATACTGGTGATATAGCTGTAGTAATTAAAAATAATCCTTGTAATATACTGAGACCTATAGTTAAGATTGTTAAAGGTAAAAAATTCGCGAACGGAGAAATGGTTGAATTACAGAATTTCAGTAATGTGAAAATTCAGAATATAGTTTATTACGTGGATTGATTTTTGTAGGTTGAGTCTCATTATGCATATTGGAGCTGCTAGAGGCTCTATAAAAAGGTATATGAATAATTTATGTGGAAGGTAGTTTGCAGAATAATGCGAGCTGCCTTTCAACTATTTTAGGGATTTATGTTGAATCCGACAAAAATGAGGATATCATAAAGAGGAATAAAGATTACATTAAGATTCTCGGTTTCTATTGTAAATGAAAAGAATTGGGAATATAATCTAATTGCTAAAATATGAATTAAAAATAATGGAGGATGAGATATAAGTATGGATACAGAAGAGGTTGAAATCCATGACAAAAAAATGATTTATAAGATGTCAGTAAAAGAAGTGTTTGATACATATGAAATTAGTGCCGCAGGGCTGACATCAGAACGCGCAACTCAATTACAGCGAACTTACGGAAAGAATGTAATTGAGGAAAAGAAAAAGAAATCTGTCATATTGATTTTTCTAGGTAACTTTGTACATCTTATGGCTGTTTTGCTGTGGGTAGCAGGTGTAGTTGCTTTTATAGCAGGTATGCCTCAATTAGGGGTAGCAGTTTGGCTGGTTAATGTGATTAACGGGGTATTTAGTTTTATGCAAGAGCATCGTGCAAGCAAAGCAACAGAAGCTCTTCGTAATATGTTACCATCGTATGCAAGAGTTATTCGTAATGGTGAAGAGACAAAGATTCTTACAGAAGATTTAGTAGTAGGTGATATTGTACTATTAGCCGAAGGAGATAAAATATCAGCAGATGCTAGATTAATCGAATGTAGTGATTTACAAGTAAATCAATCTACATTAACAGGAGAATCCAATCCTGTCCGCAAGACAAAAGATGCGGTATTAAGAGATGATTTAACAAAAGCAGAGATTCCCAACCTAATTTTTGCTGGTACTAACGTATCAGAGGGAAATGGTAAGGCTGTAGTTACTGAAATAGGTATGAAAACAGAATTCGGTAAAATAGCAGGCTTAACCCAAAATATGAAGACGGAAGATAGTCCGCTTCAGAAGGAATTAAATCGACTTACGAAACAGATCTCTTTAATTGCCATGGGAATTGGTGTTTTATTTTTTATTGGTGCAATCATATTTGTAAAGGAACCAATCGCATCCGCTTTTATATTTGCACTTGGTATGATTGTAGCTTTTATTCCAGAAGGGTTGCTACCAACTGTAACTCTCTCATTAGCAATGGCTGTACAGAGAATGTCAAAGCGTAATGCCTTAGTGAAAAAACTGTCTTCAGTAGAAACATTAGGTAGCACAACTGTAATATGTACAGATAAGACGGGAACTTTAACACAGAATGAAATGACAGTAAGTAATTTGTGGTTAGCAAATGCAGAATACCAAGTGACTGGTGTTGGATATGGGAATGAAGGTGAAGTTAGAAGAGATGGAACAAAAGTTTCGGCTTCACAGGATGAAGATTTAAGAATTCTTTTAACAGGAGCAGCTCTGTGTAGTAATGCACGTTTGTTGCCTCCAAATGAGGAATCACCAAGATATACGGTATTAGGTGACCCTACAGAAGCATGTTTGTCAGTTGTTGCAAATAAAGCTGGCATCGATATGAAAAAACAAGCTGAACGAACACCGAGATTAAGAGAATTGCCATTTGAATCAAGACGTAAACGTATGACTACGATTCATGAACTTGATAAGCTGGTGGAAGGAACAAAGCGTATTGCATATGTAAAAGGTGCACCTAAAGAAATTATTAAATTAAGTACGTCTTACCGTGAGAATGGTGAGTTAAAGCCTATGACGGAAGATATGAGCAATACGATTATGAAGGCGAATGATAACTATGCAAGAAATGGTCTCCGTGTATTGGCTGTTGCATATCGTCTTCTTCACAAAGAAGATAATATTCCAACCTCTATGAGTTCCTATACGCCAGAGATCATTGAGCAAGAATTAGTCTTTGTTGGTCTAGTTGTTATGGCAGATCCTCCACGTCCAGAAGTTGCGTCAGCAGTTGAAGAATGTCGTAGGGCAGGTATTCGTATTATTATGATTACAGGTGACTATGGTTTAACCGCTGAGAGCATTGCAAGAAGAATTGGAATTGTCAAGGGTGCCAACGTAAGAGTTGTTTCTGGTTTAGAATTAGAGGCTATGTCTGATGATCAGTTAAAGTCTTATCTGAAAGATGAAATTATATTTGCACGAGTAGCTCCAGAACAAAAACTTCGAGTTGTTACAGCACTTCAGGAAATGGGTGAAATTGTTGCTGTAACAGGTGATGGTGTAAATGATTCACCAGCGCTAAAGAAAGCGGATATTGGTGTAGCTATGGGTATTGCAGGCACCGATGTAGCAAAAGAAGCTGCGGATATGATTTTAACAGATGATAACTTTGCTTCCATCGTTCATGCGATTGAAGAAGGTCGTGCAGTATATAGTAATATTAGAAAGTTTTTATTGTACATATTAAACTCCAATATGCCAGAGGCAGTACCATCTGCTATGTTTCTGTTTTCAGGGGGAGCAATACCACTACCGTTAACGGTAATGCAAATCTTAACTATTGATCTTGGGACTGACATGTTGCCTGCCTTAGGTCTTGGTACAGAAAAACCAGAAGAAGGCATTATGAATCAACCACCACGTAAACAAAATGAGCCACTGTTAAACCGCAAGTTAATTGTAAAAGCTTTCTTATGGTATGGATTATTAACTTCTATTGCGTCAGGCATGGCATATTTCCTCGTGAATATATTAAATGGATGGCCGAACGTTCCTCTTGCAGGTGAAGGAGATACAGTCTATATGAAGGCAACGGCCATTACATTAGCATCAATTGTATTTTGTCAAATTGGCGCAGTGTTTAACTGTAGAACAGAAATACAATCTGTTTTTAAAGTTGGATTATTTAGTAATAAGCAAGTTAACATTGGTATCGTATCGGAAATTATTTTAATAATACTACTTATTTATCTGCCACCATTGCAAAAGGTTTTCCATACAGCTCCACTAGATGCTGCAGATTGGTTATATCTAATTATCTTGCCACCGATTATTCTTATGATAGAAGAAGGAAGAAAATTATATTTGCGTAGAAAACATCATAAAAGCAATGATTTATCGCAGGGAGGAGAGAAGTTATGAAGGTAATCGTAATTGGGTTAGGAAGAATGGGTACAGGATTATCTCTTAATCTAGAGAAAAAGGGACATAAAGTAACTGTAATCGATAATGACATAGATGCATTTAAACGTTTAGGTGAGAATTTTAAAGGCAGTAAGGTATTAGGCTTTGGATTTGATCAAGACACGTTAATAAGTGCTAAAATTGAGCAAGCTGATGCAGTGGTTTCCTGCACGGAAAGTGATGAAATCAATGCTGTAATTGCAAGAGTCGCTAAGAATATTTATCGTGTACCAAAAGTAATTGCTCGTTTATATGATACTAGAAAAGCTGATATCTACCATAGGCTTGGTATTCAAACTATTTCAACCACTTCTTGGGGAATTGATAGAGCTACAGAGGTATTAACTTATCAGCAGTTAGATAGTGTATATGACATAGGTAATGGCAATGTGAATCTTGTTCGCATAGAGGTTCCTCCTATGTTGGTTGGTCGTAGAGTAAGAGAGATTACTGTTGTTGGCGAGTTTCATGTGGTTTCCATCAGTAGAAATGGAAAGACCTTCATTCCAACCTCAGGTGCAGTATTAGAAACTGAAGACATTTTATATATGTCCGTAATGTCTTCTTCTACAAATAAGCTAAAGTCAATATTAGACTTATAGGAAGAAAGGAGAGATAAGCATGAAAGTAATTATTGTTGGCGGTGGTCAGGTTGGTACCTATCTTGCAAGGATGCTTTTAGATAATGGACATGACATTCGTATAATAGAGCATAGAGAAAAGGTAGTTAATAAAATTGTTAAAGAATTTCCACCAGAAGTTGTAACATTCGGTTATGGATCTGATCCTGATGTATTAGAAAGAGCAGGAATTAGTACTGCTGATGTTGTGGCTGCAGTTTCTGTTCAAGATGAGATAAATCTCGTGGTATCAACCCTTGCTAAAACAGAATTTGGTGTACCAAGAGTTGTTGCTAGGGTAAATAATCCGAAGAATGCATGGTTGTACAATAGTGGAATGGGCGTTGATGTTGGCTTAAATCAAGCGGATTTGATGGCACATTTTGTTGTTGAAGAAATGGATATAGAAGACGTTTTAACGATACTAAAGTTTAGAAAAGGTGATTATTCTATTGCCACAATTAAAGTATCACCGAGCGCAAAAGCTGTGAATCAGTTGATTAAGAACTTATCTATACCGAAAAATACTGTACTTATTGCAATTACAAGAAATGAAACAATGTTGATTCCAAAAGGTGATACAAAAATATTAGTCGATGATGATATCTTAGTGTTATCAGATGAAGCTACGCATAAAGAATTGAAACAGTTGTTTAATTAATGATTGGCTTGGTTGGTAGTGATTAAGGAGTTAGAGAAATCATATAAACTATGATTTCTCTAGCTCCTTTTTTTTAACAGCTTTTCTTTATCAATAATAAATAATCCACACCACAAAAATACAAAGGGTATTAACGATTATGAAAATAAAGCTAGCGACCAATGTTATGCGCTTCTATCCGCCACTAATTATTGAAAATTATATGATAGAGGACATGGTGGAGGCACTGGATTATATTTTAGAGGAGCAATCCCTAAACGTACAATGAAAATTATTTATCTCTTTTAAGTGAAGATACAACTGGAATTTAGTCAGGCATCATCTCCTTAAGATTGTTCGCATATAGTACTTGCCTTTGGCCATATATTTATAACAAGCAAGTATCTATAAGGTGTTAGGTATGGACATTGATGAAGAAAGAGAGAAGATAGGGAAGTTCATTAAGACGGGATTAGTTGTATTGAGTATCATAATGCTTCTTGGAATCATTGGAGGCTCTATAAATAAGGCAGTTACCGCTTCTAAGGTACAAGAGGAACGCAAATTACCTATATATTGTGTAGACTGCCCTGAGAAGAAAGTGGCTCTTTCTTTTGATGCTGCCTGGGGGAATGAGGATACGAGGGCGATACTAGATATATTAGCAAAGCATAAAATCCATGTAACATTCTTTATGACTGGAGGTTGGGTTGAGGCTTATCCAGAAGATGTGAAGGCGATTTTGGCAGCAGGTCATGATTTGGGTAATCATAGTGAGAATCACAAGCAGATGTCTCAGTTAAGTAAACAAGAGTGTAAGGAAGAGATTCAGAAGGTTCATGACAAGGTTAAGAAGTTAACGGGAATCGATATGACATTATTCAGGCCTCCATATGGAGACTATAATAATACATTAGTAGAGTCTGTGAATGAATTGGGATATCATTGTGTTCAGTGGGACGTAGATTCCTTAGATTGGAAGGATTATGGTGTAGAGTCAATCATTGACACCGTAGTAAATAATCCACACCTTGGAAATGGCTCTATTATTCTATGTCATAATGGGGCAAAGTTTACAAAAGATGCATTGGATTCGCTGATTACTGGGTTACAAGATAAGGGGTATAGCATTGTGCTAATTTCTGAATTAATCTATACTGGGGAATATCATATGGATCATGAAGGACGGCAATTTGAAGGTAAGTAATAGATAATAGAGGTGTAGGCAAATAGAGAACTTCGTAACATAGATACTTTTGTTCGTTGTTCTCTTGTTTGCTAATTGCCAGTGTGGTAGAATGGATTGTAGCTGGAAGAGTCTTACATATAGGCGTTTACAAGGGGAGGGTATGATGGTTAATTTATTTCCAAATGAATTGGAAGAAAGTATGAAGTATATTTGTGGAACCAGTAGTATTTATTTTTCGTGTATTCTTAAGGGTGAAGCAGATGGTATTATATGGGCAAATAGAAAAGATTCACCTGACTTTTTACTTGTATGGAGTCCTTATCAAGAGGGTTTTCAATTAATGGGACAACCTCTTTGCAAGGAAGAATGGAAAGGATTTCGAACATGGTTTGTCAGTACAATAATTCCATTTTTGATAGAACAAGGGATGGATTATTTTGAGTATGGTGCAGATACTAAGGCATTAGCAGATATGTTTCAGAACATTTTTGCGGACATAGAGATATTTTCGTCGAATCAAAAGATGTTTCATTGGTCTAGTATAGAGGTGAATTTGAAGCAACCTAAGGGATATCGGATTGAAAAGGTGGATAGAGTTTTTTTACAAAAAGAGTATCAGAACAAGGAGTCCATTATAAATGAATTGGAAAGAGCATATGGTGGCATAGAACCATATTTTGAACATGGTGTTGCCTATGTAGCGTTATACGATAATAGGGTGGTTGCAAGAGCGGATATGCTTTTTAGTGATAATGGATATGGTAACATTTCTGTGAATACAGAAGAAGCTCATAGGAGAAAAGGGTTATCAGTTTATTTGGCAATGAAGACAATAAAAGATACTTGCAAACTTGGGTTAATACCTGTTTGGGATTGTACAGATGATAATCTGGCTTCGGAGAAGGCTGCAAAGAAATGTGGTTTTCAAATGATTCGGGAAGATCCTATCTCTTGGTTTAATCTGAATAGCTTAAAAAATGTTGGAAAACCTTTTGAGGATAAATAAGTTTAAGAATATGTATTTTAAAATCCATTGTGATTAATGTACCCGCATATACAGCAATTTGAATTTGTAGAGGAGAAATTGAGATGAAAGATGTTTTTGAAGTATGCCCTCGATTTGAAAATGAACAATATTTATTGCGATTCCTTTCAGAAAATGATGGTCATGATTTATTAAAAGTATATTCAGATAAAAAAGCAGTTCCCTTATTTAACAGTGATGGTTGTTTCGGTGATTTCTACTTTACGTCATTGGAAACAATGCAAAACGTTATTGCTGCCTGGCAAGTGGAATATCAAAGAAAAGGTTTTGTACGCTGGTCAATTATAGACAAATGCAAAGACGAAGTTATTGGAACAATTGAATTATTCCATAGAAACTCCGATGATTATTTTACTGAATGTGGTTTGTTACGTCTCGACCTTAGAAGTGATTATGAGAATGCAAGTGAAATTGAGAGTATCTTATCACTAATTGTTCCGCCAACATTTGAAATGTTCCAATGTGACAAAGTAGCAACAAAAGCGATACCAGAAGCAAACGAGAGAAGAACTGCATTGTTGAAAATGGATTTTGTTTTATCAAGTGAGAAATTAGTAGGGCAAGATGGGACAAAATACGATAATTATTTTCTACTGCATAAATAGACAGTAGAAATAATCTAGTTGTAGTATGAATTAAAAAGTGAACCAGCTAATGGTAGCAGAATGGAGACTATTATGAAGATATTAAACGTAACTGGTTATGAAATCTATAATTCGTCAATTGTAAAAGGTGACGGCTGCTACGTGATTGATAGTAGTGGAAAAAAGTACATAGATTTTGAGTCAGGTGTATGGGCCTTACCTCTTGGACATAATAATTTACAAGTAAATAGCGCAATTATCGAGCAGTTAAGTGGAATATCTCATACAGCATATCGGTACAACCATTCCGTTGTAGAAGAAGCAGCAGATACATTATTAAAAATAATGAACTTAGATGATGGAAAATGCCTATTTTTATCATCCGGAAGTGAGGCTGTGGAATTCGCTGTTAAGATTATCAATAAGATATCAGATAAACCATACCTTTTGAATTTAGATAAGTCTTATCTATCTGCCTATGGAACTTCTGGAAATACAAATTCCGGTCCATGGATCTCTATTGATTGGCAAACATATATAGATAATAATCCTTCAAATTATGATGATTTATTAAAAGATATTCCGTTTGAACAAATTGGTGCATTTGTGTTTGAAGCCGGAAATGCATCTGGTAGTGTAGGTCTTCCTCCCAAAGAACTAATCCAAACGATCGTATCAAAAGTAAAAGAACATAAGGGTTGGATTCTTGTTGATGAAGTTACAGTTGGTATGGGGAGAACTGGAGCATGGTTTGGTTTTGAACACTATAATATTCAGCCCGATGTTATTGCATGTGGCAAAGGTCTAGGCAATGGCTATCCCATTAGTGCAGTAGGTATCTGTAAGGAAATTTGTAGGTTGTTGGAGCAGACAGATTTTACTTACGGACAATCCCATCAAAATGACCCACTGGGGTGTTCGGTTGCGAAAGAAGTTATAACAATTATAAGAGAGAAGGATTTATTACAACAAGCCACAAGAAGCGGTTTGTTTTTAAGAAATAAATTATCGGAACTGAAGGATAAGCACAGATGTATTAAGGTAGTTCGAGGAGTGGGTTTATTGTGTGCCATTGAATTTGTGGATTCTATAGATAAACAGAAACTATCAATGATACATAAAAAGCTTTTTGATGCTGGTTTTATCGTTGGACTGAAGCTAGCCACTAATGTCATGCGCTTTTACCCTCCACTAATTATTGAAAATCATATGATAGTGTCCATGATAGAAGCTCTTGATTATATTTTAGAGGAAAACCCCAAAATATACAATAAGGGATTAATTGCATGTGAGGAATAATAAATGATAAAAGCAATTTTCTTCGATTTATTTTTTACACTTATAATCCCTAAATACAATGAAACAATCAATGAATACACTTTTGTAAAGATGACTGCTGCCGAATGGGAAGTATATGCGGAAAACAATTTGCTATACACCGAAAGGGCAGTAGGAAAAGTTAAAAGCGAAAGTGATATTATAGATAGAATAGTAAATATACTTCCGATTTCGGTTTCTGATACTCAGAAAAAACAAATTTTACAAGCTCGAGAAAACAGAATGAGAAATGCATTAACTAATAGTTCATATGAGATAATAAACACTTTAAAAGCTATAAAAGAAAAAAACATAAAGATAGGCTTAATAAGCAATGCAGATGTTATTGACTGTAAATATTGGAGTATCTCAAAATTAGCTCCTTATTTTGATGATGTTATATTTTCTTGCGATGTTGGGTTCTTAAAGCCAGACAAAGAAATTTATGAACTAGCAATGCAAAGATTAAATGTTATGCCTAATGAGTCTTTATTTGTTGGAGATGGTGGGTCAAATGAACTGTTTGGAGCTAAGGAAGTTGGAATGAGGACAGTCTTTACTGAATTTCTTGAAAAGAAAACGGAATCTCAAAGAGAAAATATAATAATGTATGCGGATTATCAGATAATAGATTTTAAACAATTATTAGAAATAATTTAAACTACAAGTTTAATGAGAATTTCTGATTAATATGCTAATGTATGTATTAGGAAAGAAAACTCATCAGGAGGTACATATTATGAAGCACTTTACATCTGCAGCTGCAAACAAATGGATAAAATCATTAGAGGATGAGAAGAGTTATTACATATCGTTAGAAGATACCGCAAGTGTTTATGTTTTAGCAGAAGGTGAAGAAGTTGAGAAGCCGGAATATGATTATGAAACCGTAAATAATGAAATTTCTAAATTGGATTGTAAGATTAGAAAAATCCGTCATGCTATTAATATTTTCAATGTAACTACAGTGTTAGAAGGTCTGGATATAACCATTGATGAGGCATTGGTAATGATGGCTCAGCTGAATAATAGAAAGAACAAACTTGATTGTATGAGAAGAAGATTACCGAAGGAACGAGTGAATCCGATGGTAGCAAGAGCTAAGTCTTATGTGGAATATGAATATGCAAATTATGATATCAATAAAGTAAAAGCAGATTATCAACAAATTAGCGAAGAAATCACAAAAATTCAGCTAGCACTAGATATGTGCAATCAAACGAGAACGTTTGAGATTAATGTAGAGTAAATCTTAATCCTGTAGCGGTGTAAGGCATGTTAATCAATTGAGGATGTTATGGTCAGCGTATGGTTTGTGTTAAGGATTATTTTCTTATTTTCTAACGTTATTGTTCATGGTTAGTGAAGAAGATGGTATTTTTCTTACTGTTACGAAAACTTGCTTTAGCTGGAATGGAAGTAATAGGTTATAAGTTCCAAGCAGCATAAATATTGACTTGAATACAATGAATAATTGTATTATACTGGTAAAGCATAGAAAAACCAAAGTACTTTTGAAAGGAAGGTAATCAGAATGAATTTTCCAACCGTAGATTTGAAAGCAACTGGAGAGAATATTATTAAACTAAGAAAAGAACAAGGAATTACCGTTCGTCAAATACAAGAATATTTTGGATTTGAACAGCCTCAAGCCGTTTATAAATGGCAGCGAGGAGAAAGCCTTCCTTCGGTAGATAATTTATTTGCATTAAGTAGATTATTGAATACAACAATTGATGTAATCCTGGTCGGAAACGATCAGGGTTTTTCTATTACTAAATTAAAACAAGCTGGCTAAACGTAAGCGTCCTCTCAAGTACGCATTAAAAAAAGACGTCAATGCCAGTATAAGTGTGGAAAAGGCTTTGAAGAAACACTAAATTTTTATAACTATTCTCAAAAGGGTGAAATGAAGGATTTACAACTTGATTTATTATTACCTATTAAGGATAAGGAGAAGATGAATGGAAGAGTTTAATATTGGCGGGGTAATACCATTCGGCGGTTATAACTGGCGCATTCTTGACATAAAAGATAATGCGGCTTTGATTATAACCGAGTATATTATAGAACAGCGTCCTTACCATGACGCTTATAAAGATATAACATGGGCTGACTGCTCGTTAAGAAAATATCTGAATGGTGAATTTTATGACAAATTTAATATGGCTGAAAGATCGAGAATAATTCCAGTAATAAATAAAAATCCTGACAATCAGTGGTATGGTACAAAAGGCGGAGCAGATACGAGGGACAGCATATTTATATTAAGCGTTGAGGAAGTAGTGTGCCAATATTTCGGTGATAGCAGTTCAAAATTGTATAACCCAGGAAAAAATCAAAGATACTGGTTTGAAAGAAAAGATGAAAACAACAGTAAGCGATATGCAAGACTTGAGACTAATACAGAGTATAATTGGTGGTGGATTCGGACACCTGGCCGTGTGAATGTAAAAGCCGTGTACATCCACGGTGACGGTAATATAGGTATCCAAGGCAATAATATATTGAAAGGTAACCTTAGTGATGGCAGATGTACAGGTGGTGTTCGTCCTGCTTTGTGGATAAAAATGGAGTATCATTAGATGAATAGTATTTGAAGCTACCTCTAAATGGGACAAACCTAAAAGTGGGTTTTGAAGAGATGATTAGCCAGTATAAGTTGGTTTTATCACTTTAGATAAAATTATCTGGTAAGCATTTTGTTGGATATAAAAGACATGCTGAATAAACATTTGAGTTACTAAGTGTTTATTCAGCATGTCTTGCCTAATTGATTTATATAATAGTTTCGTTATTATTGTAATTAATTATTGTAATTTATCTTCTAGCTTAGCAATCGAAGCCCCAATAAACCCTCTGAATAATGGATGTGGTCTGTTAGGTCTTGATTTGAACTCAGGATGAGCTTGTGTAGCTACAAACCAAGGATGATCTTTTAATTCAATCATTTCAACGATACGACCATCTGGTGATAAACCAGAAAGAACAAGACCGTGTTTCTTGAAATCATCACGATAGTAGTTGTTTACTTCATAACGATGTCTGTGTCTTTCTTTGATATCTGTTGTACCATATAATTCATGAGCCTTTGTGCCAGCTTCTAATATACAAGGATAAGAACCTAGACGTAAAGTTCCTCCAAGATCTTCAACACCATCTTGTTCTGGCATTAAGTGAATTACTGGATGATTAGTACTAGGATTTAGTTCTACACTGTGTGCATCGGCAAAACCAACTACATGTCGTGCAAATTCAACAATTGCTAATTGCATACCTAGACATAGTCCTAAGTATGGAAGCTTGTTTTCACGAGCATATTTAATTGAAGTAATCATACCTTCAATACCACGGTGACCAAAACCGCCAGGTACGATAATACCTGAAACATCAGAAAGCATTTCTTCTACGTTGTTAGGAGTAACATCTTCTGAATTAATCCATTTGATGTTAACAGAAGCGTTGTGTGCAACAGCGCCATGTTTTAATGACTCTACAACACTGATATAAGCATCATGTAACGCTGTGTATTTACCAACTAAAGCAACAGTAACTTCCTTCTTAGGGTTTTTCAAAGCGTAAACCATGTTTTCCCATTCAGCTAAATCAGGTTCTGGACATTCAAGTTTTAGACAATCACAAGCAATATTTGCAAGGTGTTCTTCTTCCATTGCAAGAGGTGCCTCATATAGTGTATCAACATCAAGATTTTGCATAACGTGATTACTTGGTACGTTACAGAATAAAGCAATTTTATCTTTAATGCCTTCTTCTAAAGGAACCTCGGTTCTACATACGATAATATCAGGTTGGATACCCATACCTTGTAATTCCTTAACGCTTGCTTGAGTTGGTTTTGTCTTCATTTCTCCTGAAGCTCTAAGATATGGAATTAAAGTAACGTGAATAAGAATTGCATTTTCACGACCTATATCATGTTGGAATTGACGGATTGATTCTAAGAATGGCTGACTTTCGATATCACCTACTGTACCACCAACTTCGATGATTGCAATTTGTGTTTCATCACAGCCATCATTGCGATAAAAACGGCTCTTGATTTCGTTTGTGATGTGAGGAATAACTTGAACAGTACCTCCACCGAAATCCCCGCGTCTTTCTTTTGATAATACAGACCAATAGATTTTTCCTGTAGTTACATTTGATTGTTTTGTAAGACTTTCATCGATAAATCTCTCATAATGACCAAGATCAAGGTCAGTCTCTGCACCATCATCTGTAACAAAAACTTCTCCGTGTTGGATTGGATTCATAGTGCCGGGATCGATATTAATATATGGATCAAATTTTTGCATAGTTACTCTGTAGCCACGAGCTTTCAATAAACGACCTAATGAAGCAGCAGTAATACCTTTCCCAAGTCCTGATACAACACCACCTGTTACAAATACATACTTGACAGCCATAATTGTTCCTCCTTTAACGTAAAATGTGTGAATTTGTAAATTTTCTATTTCGTTACTATATATCTGAATAGAATATGTGATTATCCTATTAAACTGTGAATAAAACACTAACTGAAACATTATACATTAATCTTACACAGAAATCTAGAAGAAAAATCGAAAAAAGTATTGTGTTTATTTAAAATATATAACAAACTAATATTATTAAGTAAAAAAGGGAAAATACAAAGATTATCTAGAATTAAAATGAATAAATTTAAGAAAAATTTGTAAATAAGTAAAAAAAAGAAACTATATTTCTTAGGTATAATTTATTCCCTTGTAAAAAAAAATATGTTATTATAGAATAGAATACACATGTAGTGTATTCTATTAGGAATGTTTACGGAGGATTTTTAAATGAAGAAAGTTGCAATTTTTTTAGCAGATGGATTTGAAGAAATTGAAGCATTAACCGTGGTTGATGTATTAAGAAGAGCCAAGATCGATGTAACTTTAGTTTCTATGAAGGGAATTAAGGAAGTGTATGGAGCTCATAAAATTGCGATAATGACAGAAAGATTTTTTGATGACTTGAATTATGAAGCAATTGATATGCTTGTACTTCCAGGTGGAATGCCAGGAACATCACGCCTTGCAGAAAGTAAACCATTGCAAAAATTATTAAAAAAATTCTATGACAATGGTAAATGTATTGCTGCAATTTGTGCTGCTCCAAGTATTTTAGGCACACTAGGTTTATTAGAAGGCAAGAAAGCTGTTTGCTATCCAGGTTATGAAGATAAATTACATGGTGCTACTATTGTGGATGCAGGCGCTGTAATTGATGGAAATATTGTTACTGGTAGAGCAATGGGATCAGCAGTAGAATTCGCATTAGCCATCGTTGAAAGATTAGAAGGTAAGGAATTATCTGATAGCATTGCTAAGTCAATCGTATTTTAATTTCTTTTCTTGTATTTGGGTACTAATTTATATAGAAGGAGAAG
>NZ_CBDLAM010000101.1:0-860 GCF_965301125.1 Anaerosporobacter sp.
GCTATCAAAGCGTATCTACAGGTAGCAGTAGAAAATGAAGGTGCTATTAAGTTATATAATAAGTTGGGCTTTACAAAGGTTTATACATACTGGTATAGAGTGAAAGGTAGTAATTGAAAGAAGCTAATTCTTAAACCGTTGGATAGAAACTCATTATTTAAATAAAGTAATATTTGGAGGAATAGTTATGTTGCTCAAATCAACAAAAATGCAGTTAAGCGTTATGTTTCATAAAAAAGGTTTTCAAATTTCATTCTTAATAGTATTAGGTTATGTAATAGTAACTTATCTATATTATGTATTCAAATTATGGGGGTATGATGTATCGGATATGTATCATCCTGCGGTATTAAGTGCGTTAAATTCAGACTCGCAATATTCATGGTTTTTCATGATGTACTACCCATTTATTGTTGTACTTCCAGCAGGATTCCTTTTTATGACGGATAGGGAGGTAAATATTTACTCAATTGTTCAAGCAAGGCAAAACATTAAAAGTTATTATCTGTCAAAAGTTCTTGCTGCATTTATTGGAGGGTTTACGGTTTTCTTTTTACCTTTCATGATAGGCTTAGTACTAAATATACTTACATTTCCAATAGAAGCAACTGGGACCTTGACTAATTTTGAAATTTATTCTGATACTTATTATATGTATGCATCTAGTTATCTTTTTCCAAATTTATATCATAGTAACATATATGTATATTATATTGTAACAATCCTAATTTTTGGCTGTTTTTCTGGGATCGTTTCGGTCTTCTTGCTTGCTATTTCCACATTTAAAATAAGATATAGAATATTTATGTTTTTACCATTTTATTTAATAGTATATTTACTTAGACAGATGAGAGGTTGGT
>NZ_CBDLAM010000101.1:870-14215 GCF_965301125.1 Anaerosporobacter sp.
GGTTGGTTTACTAACTTATCATTAGAATTTAACTATGAATGGTATTTGTTGGCGAGTGATGCAGTGCCCAATAAAAAAATAATACTTCCGATAATAATTGTAGTATTTTTATTAATATGTAGTACTGTAATAATTATAAAAAATATTAAGCGTGATCAGTTGTTATAATAAGGAGATGTCTATGGGAAGAAATAGGAAATACTTACTTGTTAGTGTAGCATGGGCAATTATTAAGAGTATGGAATTCATAGCTTTTTCACGAGGAAAAGAAAGTATGACATCAATACTTATTAATATAGGATTAGGACAGCCTCATGTTTCAACTGGTTATATGACCTTAATATTTTATGATTTGTTTCCAATAATACTCTTTCAAATGATTTTTGGTGTAAATATATATCGTCATTTTTGCATAGCGAATGCATATTACTTTAGCAGGTTAAATAATAAATTGAAATGGTATAAAAATGAAGTGCTTATGCTACTTTCATTTACTGTAATTTATTTTATATTATACATTGGAACTACTGTTGGGATAATGTACATAACAAACTATGGATATTTCGACAGTGAGACATTGGTAACTATGTTTTACGTCTTTGCATATGAAAGTATGTTTACCTTTGCTTTTACATTACTAATTAATATTATTTCTATTATTTTCGGTAGTCATAATAGTTTTATTATTGTGTTTTCTATTCAGGTATTCTGTATTTCATCCTTGTTGATATTTGATGATTTCTTATCATTAAAAGGAGTGGGTGGATTGCTATTTAAATTGAATCCAATTTCTAATTTGATTTTTTCATGGCACAGTTCAGATAATGCTATGCTTAATTCAAAAATAAACATACATAATATTCATTTTTCATTAAACAGCTCACTACTTTATTTAGTAATTATAGGTAGTATAGTTGTTATTAGTGGTGCATTTCTGATTAAAAAAGTCGATATTGCACTTGAGAATAAGGAGGTACAAGGTTAATGGTAGAATTGATAGCAAAAGGTATAAGTAAAAGATTAAAAGGAAAGTCTATTTTAAATAATATTAATTTGGAGTTGCATGGAGGTAATATTTATGGGTTTATAGGTCGTAATGGCTCTGGTAAAACTATGTTAATACGTTTGCTATCTGGACTGATATATCCAAGTGAAGGAGAAGTATTTTATAATGGGAAGCAATTACATAAAGAAATTTCTTGTTTACCTAAATTGGGAGTAGTAATAGAAAATATAGGGTTATACCCTGAGTTTACAGGTTTTCAGAATCTGCGATTCTTGGCTAAAATTAATAGACTTATAGGTGATCAAGAAATAGAGGAAGCAATTACTCGAGTTGGACTTGATCCTTATGATAGAAGAAGTTTTAGTAAGTATTCTTTAGGAATGAAGCAACGAATAATATTAGCACAAGCAATTATGGAAAAGCCGGATATCATTTTGCTTGATGAACCAACAAACGCGCTAGATGAGAACGGAATAGATTTAATACGAAAAATTATTAGTGAAGAAAAGGAGCGTGGAGCTTTAATAGTAATTGCTAGTCATAACAAGGAGGATATTGAATTATTATGCGATAATGTATACCGTCTACAGGGAGGTAGTATTGTAGATAGGATTGAGGTGAGTCTATGAAAAAATGGTTTGGGTGTATTCTAGCTATTTGTGTAATATCCTTAGGGATTGGTCTATATAGTAAATCTTCTCATACATATACAACCACCTTGAACGGTCAAAACTCATTGAATGATTTCCTTGTCACATACGTATTAACAGAAGACATTATCGGAAGCAATGAGTCAGATAGTAACCGAGAGCCAGAAAGTTTTCCAAGCGAACAGAGCGATCATAAAATTATAAAAGCTGAGGATTCTGGGCAACTAAAAAATGGGATGACTTATATTGATGAATTAAAACACTCATTAGATGAGGCTGGATATGTGGTAGTAGTAAAGGCTACAGGTCACAATGAAAATCTATTTGGGACCACAAAACAAGAGGTTAGGGTGGTGGAAGTATGCAAGGGAGATAGTAAAATAGTAGGCGATACAATTTATCTAGTAAATCCAGGATCTTACTTTGAAGTATTGAAAAATTACTTTTTAGGAACATTCGTTAATATAATGCAGAGAGATAATCAATATCTTGTTTTCATGAATTCTATAGATGAAAAACATGATAGGAACAATAAAATGTATTCTTTGGCTAACAAGTTTAATATAGCTTACTTCAATCTAGAGGATAAGGTGAATAGTATACCACAAAATGCTGATCAAGGTATTATGTATAAAGATGTCAAAGAGAATGAATTTTTTGTTGCTGATGAATATTCATTAAAAGAGATAACGAAGTTTAAGAAAGATATTTTTAAACAATATAATGTTCAAGAAGCTAAATAAAAAGTAAGTTTTTATGAAAAGGAATAAAGGAAGTAGATATACAATCATTTATTCCTTGTATTTTTATATGCAAAGGAAAATAGAGATGTCAAGTATAAAATTAAAATATATTGCCCTTATCTGTATGCTAATTGATCATCTAGCAGAATTTATACCGTCATTTCCAGAGTGGTTCCATTGGATTGGTCGAATCTCTGCACCGATATTCTTTTTCTGTATGGCTTGGGGGTTTCATTATACGCACAATCGCAAGATATACATGATAAGGCTTTACAGTTGTGGTTTTCTAATGGGAATTGTTAATATAGTAATTCAGTTAAATACTCATTATGTTATAAACAATAATATTTTTATGACTTTGTTTTTATCTATTGCTTTAATATACAGCATAGAATTGCTAAGAGAAAAGAAAGTAAAAGGTTTGGGATTGTTAATAGTTTTTTTAAGTTGGCAAGTTATTAGTTCCTTCATAATACAGAGGATGGATCAAATTAGCATTCTATCGAATATAGATGGATATCTATTAGGGTCATTATTAGCGAATTGCTTCATAAATGAAGGAGGTATTATCTTTATTCTTCTGGGGATTTTACTGTATTATACAAAAGATAATAAAAAGAAATTGATAATATACTATTGTATTTTTTCAGTGTTTTACACAATTTTATATGCTACGAATATTCCTGCGAGGATTTTGTTAAAAGTGGAACCAATATCACCTTTTATATATAAGTTTTTAATATCGTTATGTAAATTCTTGCAGGTAAATTATTTTCCTATGTATGGGTTCCCGTTTTATAAAATAATAAATGCATGGTGGCTTGTAATATTTGCTTTACCTTTTATGTTACTGTATAACGGCGAAAAAGGTAAAGGTGGAAAATATAATAAATACTTCTTTTATATCTTTTATCCCGTACATATTTATATACTATATTTTGTGCAAAGACTCATTAATTATTGACACATTAACTTCTTCAATTGCTCAATCTCCATTTTAAGTTCACCAATAATCCAATGGAAACGATCATCATCATTATATTGTCGATATGGTGTCTCGATTGTCATGACAAGGCGGCGCCATAATCGATATAGGGAGATTCGACGTCTTTCTAATTTAGTAAATGATGTTTTACCATAACCTTTTAGGAAATCGGAATTAATGTCGCCAAATCCAGAAAAATCATCTTCCATGAGATAATCACCCCAAAAGCAACGTTCAAAATCAATAATACCAGATAATTTATTATTGGAGATCATGATATTTCCATCCCATAGATCACTGTGAACAAGACAAGGCTGTTTACAATCATCAAAGGTATCTTTATTAGCACAGATTAGATTCCAGAGTTCCTCATAGGAGATATCAGGTATATCTAAGTCTTTTGCAAGTCCATCATCAAGAAGCATACGAAAGACACCTAGCATGAACTCACCATTACTTGATGTGAAGGTTTTTGGTAGCTGTGGTCTACCAAATTGGGAGTTTTGTATGGAATTAATTTGAGCTGTAATTTCTCCAACTCTATATTTTACCTGTGCGCGCTCTTGGTCAGTTAACGATTGACCTATTTTATCAAGGGAGGTGCCTTCTATTTTAGAAATAAATAGATAGGGAGATTCACAGATTGTACAACTTGTATCGTGGAGTAAAACTTGAGGGATAGGAATGGATATATTTTGCTTAATAGAATCTAGCATTTGTGCCTCATTTAGTAATAGATTATATTCATCTGACATCATTTTAATATGTTCTTGTGGTGCAATTTTGAGAACCATTTCCTTATCATTGGCAACGATTAGATATACAGCATTGCAGAACCCACCATCTAAAGGCTTTGCTATGAAGGAGTGGAGTTGTTCACCAGTTGCCTTTACTACCATTTGCTTTAGTGTATCTTCGGTTTGCCAAAATTTCGAGATAGAGTTCATAGGAATTCCTCCAATGGTTATGGTTTTTTATGAGATTAGATGATATAGATTCTTCTGCTAGTGCAAAGAAAATCATAGATCAGATTTATGATATGCACATAGCAGAAGCACCATATCTAGGACATTTATATTAAAGGAAGGATTATGGAGGTTGTGCCAGCAGCTGCAGTTACTTTCGTATCTGTACCAGCAATAGCGACCATAAATGTTTTGTCCGTTGGGGCATAAGTTACTTCAATTACATTACCGTTACGAGTAGCGGTGATATCCGTTAGTTTATTTGCTTCGCTATCGTAGATGGTAGCCGAAGCGGTTTTACCATCTTCAAGATTGTAGATAGTAGCTTCTGCGTTGTTAAGGTAGTCGTAAACTACATTATTTGCCGCAAATTCACCAAACGTTATAATAGAATTTGGTCTAGCTAGGATTGGCATCTCGAAGTAATTACATTTTCTTGAGTAGTATCTGCCACCTTCATAAACATCATTAGTAATAATATCGTACCAAGTTCCTTCTGGTACATAGAACTCAGCAATGCCTTCTTCGTTCATAACTGGTGCAATAAGAAGGTTATCACCTAACATATATTGCGTATCGAGGTATTTACAAGCTGTGTCATCTGAGAATGCGATGATCATAGAACGCATCATAGGTACACCAACTTCATGTGTCTTAATTGCTTGTGCCCATAAGTAAGGCATTAATTTACCTTTTAATTTGGTATAGAAGCGGAGTACATCGCAGGATTCTTCATCAAATGACCAAGGTACACGGTAAGAACTTGAACCATGTAAACGGCTATGTGTAGACATAAGACCAAATGCACACCATCTCTTATATACGTCAGCAGGAGCAGTAGCTTCGAATCCACCGATATCGTGGCTGAAGAAACCAAACCCAGAAGAACAAAGAGAAAGTCCACCTCGTACTGTTTCTGCCATTGCAGAGTATTCTGCGTAGCAGTCACCACCCCAGTGTACAGGGAATTTTTGTCCGCCAACTGTTGCACTTCTTGCAAATAGACAAGCTTTGTCTTTTCCGTAGTATTCTTCTAAGGCTTCGAATACACATTTATTATAAAGATAAGTGTAGTAATTATGCATCTTAACTGGATCCATACCATTGAAATATTTACATTTCGTAGGGATTCTTTCACCAAAGTCAGTCTTGATGTTGTTAACACCCATTTCGAATAATTGTTTTAATAGTCCTTTGAACCAGTCACATGCTTCTGGATTCGTGAAATCAACGATTGCCATTCCTGGTTGCCAGAAATCAGTTTGGAATACGCTTCCATCAAGATTCTTAATGAAGTAGCCTTTTTCTTTACCGATATCAAATAATTTAGAGCGTTGACCAACATAAGAGTTAATCCATACACATACTTCTAAGCCTTTATCATGAAGTCTCTTAAGCATTGCAGGTGGGTCAGGGAATTGTCTTGTATCCCATTCAAAGTTACACCATTCAAATTCTTTCATCCAGAAGCAGTCGAAATGGAATACTTGTAATGGAATATCTCTATCAGCCATTCCATCGATGAAGGAGTTGATTGTTTCTTCGTCGTAGTTTGTAGTGAAAGAGGTAGATAACCATAAACCAAATGAATATGCTGGTGGAAGTGCTGGTTTACCAGTTAAATTCGTGTAGTTCTTTATTACATCTTCAAGGTTTTCACCACCAATTACGAAGTATTCTAATTCCTCGCCAGGTACTGTGAAAGTAACACGAGATACGGTATCAGACATTACTTCGAAGGATACTTTGTCAGAGCTATTTACTAATACACCGTAGCTTTTTGATGAGATGTAAAATGGAATATTCTTATATCCTTGATCGGTACAAGTTCCGCCATCGCTGTTCCAAATTTCAACATTTTGACCATTCTTAACGAATGGAGTGAATTTCTCACCAAAACCATAGATACATTCACCGATATCTGTCTTTAATTGTTCTCTTACATAAGAAGTATTTCCGTCAGCTGGATAGTCGAAGAAATCATTGTCTTTGTTTAATTCTTTCTTTGCATCTGCACTGAACTGATTTTCTGTTATGTAAGATGTGGTACGGAAAGAGCCACCAGTTAATTGTCTATCCTTATAGTAGAATTGTACGTTCCAAGTTGTACCTTTTGAGATAACTACTTTGGTATTCCCGGAAATCATTTCGATATAGTCATCAGTATCATTAATTACAGGTTTGTAGTTTGCCTCCTCATTTAGTTCATAATGGGGTGAGTTATCAAGGCCACCCTTATAGTGAACGGTATGTACTTTGATGGTATCATCACATGTAGAAGAGTAAGTAATCTCTAAGTTTGGCCCTTGTAGAGTCATACCTCGGTTTTCGATTACAGCAGATGTAACTAAAACCGTAATACTGTTTGTAGTTGTTGTGATTTCATACGGTTGTGATGCGAATTTTACATCGTAACCTTTCTTGGTTACCCAAAATCCATTAGCGAATTTCATAATTAGCCTCCTTTGAAAAATTGTGTTTTTGAACTTTATTATATTGGTATATTTTGTATTTACATCGTGTACTTGTAATAGTATTATATTATTATTATAGTAATAAATATTTAACTATATAGATAATTTATAACATTATTTTGATAAATAAACAGCCAGGAGGTGGTATTATTAATACATTACAAAAGAAGGCAATAATAAAACAAGATAAGTTGAAAGATTATGAAGAAAAAGTAAGCCATGGAACGGCTGAGATACCAATTGCTTTGCATAAGTTAGAGTATCCAAAAGGAACAGAAAATGTATTCTATTTGCATTGGCATAGAGAGATGGAGCTACTTGTGGTGACGCAAGGGATAATAGAGTTACAAGTAGAGGAGACGAAATACATTCTAGGGGAAGGGGATTGTATCTTCATCAATTCAAATATGTATCATAGTGCTAGGGCCTTGGACATAAATGGATGTGGTTTTTACGCGGTGGTATTTTCGTATGAGTTTTTGCAACAAGATTTGCATACCCATTTTGGAAAGCATTATATACGGCCTGTATTAAAAGGTAAGTTATTATTTCCGTCAGTAATTCACAGAGATGGCGATTGGCAATCACAGATACTTAATTTACTAGATGAGATTAATGAAATGGATCCTATTAAATTATTAGATCATGAATTAAAACTGAAGACACGTATGTATGCAATATGGGAGTTGTACTATGAGCATGCCAAGGAAAATGACGTGTTTGATGAAGAAAATTCAGTAAATCAAGAAAGAATAAAACCAGTACTCGACTATATTGAAAAGAATTATTCCTGTGAGGTATCACTATCAGAATTAGCTGGTTTGATACCGATGAGTGAAGGTCAGTTTTGTCGGATATTTCGTCAAACCATGAATCGGACACCGATGCAATATATCATGCGTTATCGGATAATGCAAAGCTGCCATCTACTTACCGAAACGAATAAGAAGATTGCGGAGATTGCTAATTTGTCTGGATTTAATAATATCAGTTATTACAACAAGGTTTTTCTAAGCGTTGTTGGATGTACACCGAAGCAATATAGAAATTCTAATTTCTAATGTAACTATTGGTACGTTATATAGGAGGGGGTAAATAATGATAAGAAAGACTTATAGAAGGTTGTTACTCGCTACACTAATAGCAGTTAGCATAACAGGGTGTAGGAAAGATAATAATTCGTTACAAGAGAACGAAAACAAGCAAATAGATGCACAAAAGATTGAGAATTCTAGTGAGGAAATGCAAGAAGAGAATGACGAGGATTCGGTTAATGCATCTGAATCGGAAGAAGATATAGAATCTCAAGAATTAGATCAGTATTCATTTATTGATTCAACGGGAAGCACATTAGTGACAAGGATTAAAACACCAGAAGGTTATTCTAGGATAACGTGTGATGACAATAGCTTTGGGGACTTCCTTCGCAACTTTACTCTTAAAGAAGACGGTTCACCTGTCTTGTTATATGATGGTAGTGAGAAGGGTAATCAATCTTCTCATGTGGCAGTATTTGATATGAATATATCAGATAAAGATCTGCAACAGTGCGCAGATTCTATTATCCGTATGTATGCAGAGTATTATTATGCGAATCAGCAGTATGATAAAATCAAATTTCATTTCGTAAGCGGATTTCTATGCGAATATGAAAAATGGCGTGATGGTTATCGTGTTAAGGTAAGTGGAAATAACGTGAGTTGGCAAAAAACAAAACAATATGACGATTCGTATGAGACATTTGAAAAGTATCTAGACACTGTATTTTCCTATGCAAGTACTCTTTCTTTAGATCAGGAATCAGCTAAGATAAATATAGAAGATTTACAAATCGGCGATGTATTCTTAAAGGGTGGAAGTCCAGGGCATGTTGTTATGGTTGTAGATATCTGTGAGAATGAACAGGGAGAGAAAGCGTTCTTGTTGGCGCAGGGATATATGCCAGCACAGGAATTTCATGTATTAAACAATCCTGCATCTGATACTGATCCTTGGTATTATGTGAATGAAGTGGAGTATCCATTTCGAACGAGTGAGTACTCATTTGATGAAGGTAGTTTGAAGCGATTGGATTATTAATATAAAAGCATTAATGAGTTGAGTATCATTACCAACTTATTAATGCTCTTTTTGTTTTAATAACAAAGTTTACAATATGTAGTAATTGTTATAAGATTAAAATTGAACAATGTTCAAAAATGAGGTGAACTATGAAAGCTGAAAAAACGAAAGAAAATATTATTATGCAAACAATTGCTTTGATACAAGAAGGAAAAGGTGATATAGAGTCTATCACGATTCGTAAAATAGCGGAACGTGCGGGAGCCAGTGTAGGATTAATCAATCATTATTTTGGGACAAAAGATGCATTGATCGAGGTCTGTGTAGACCGATCCATTCATGAAGTAGTACATTCGTTTTCTTTAGAACAATTGAAAAGTGACAATCCAGTAGATGTTACCAAAATAACAGCAAAAACAGTAGTAGATTTTCTGATGGATAATATTCATGTTTCTAATATATCTATATTAAGCGATTTAAAAAGCCCTAGTGTTAAGAATAACACCATGAGTACAGTTATGGGATTTGTACATTGCTTATCTGGAGGAAATATAACAGAAAAACAAAAGCAGCAGACATTTGCATTGACAAGTATGTTACAAGAAGCATTCCTACAACGAGATATCCTTAAAGAGGTGATAGGAATTGATTTTTATGATAAGGAAGCTAGAGACCAATATATAGATTGGATGATTGACTGTATAGTTACTAAATAAGATTCGGTGTAAAAGGTCGGTTTACTTTTCGGATAAATACACTAAATTCCAGTAATTGATTAAAGTATGAAAGGAGTATGTTATTATGAAATATCTTGTTATTAATGGAAGTCCACATAAGGGGAATACGTGGAAGCTAGTTGAATATGCAGTTTCTTACGTGAAAGAATTAGATAAATATGCTGAATTTAGTCCTCATCGTGAAAAAGTAGATGTAGTTTATAATGATATGGGATGGGCAGACGGTTTGATTTTATGTAGTACAACATTTAACATGAGAGAAACTGCTCTACTTAAGAATCTAATTGATCATTTTTGTTATCTAATGCACCGTCCTCATTTCTTTACTAAGAAGGCTCTCTTTATTACTAGTGTAGGAGGTGTAGGAGCAAAAGGTGCAGTGAAAAGTATAACGGGGAGTTTAGCTGCAATTGGATTTAATAGATGCTATTCGTATAGAGTAGGAACAGCTAGCTGGAACGTATATAAGCCAAATGAAAAGGTAAAGAAGCAGCTTAGAAAAGTCAGTGAGAAGTTCTGTGAAGATGTAAAGGGAAAGAAGATGCATTATCCAAAATCAAATCTCTTGATTCCTTATAATTTGTTCCGCGGAATGGGAAGATACTATGCTCCAGGGACAGAATATGAAGCTGCTGATGGGGTTTACTGGACTGAAAAAAAACGTGTAGCAAGAGCATATGATAAGGGGATCCCGTTACACCTATATCAAAGAGTGATTGGTGGAATATTTTGTTTTATTGGAAAAACGGCGGGGAAATATATGGTAGTTACATACAAAAAATAATCTAAAATTATTATATCAGGTGCAATAAGATGAGTATTTTGATAATGTGGATGAAGCAGAAGAATTATTGAAGGCCTGTGGATATAAGGCAAAACATGTTCAAATTGACGAGTTGATGTGGATGGTGATAGGCTTATCATCTTACCAACTTTAGCACGAATAGCAAATAACCTACCAACATATTTAATCTGTAATTGAGCATGTTATTAGTAAGGGAGTTAACTAACAAGTTCAATTTTTGAATTGCGCTAACAGTTCAAAAGGAGGTTGCTATGGTAAGAATAAAAAATAATTTTATAAAGTATATTCTTCTATTTTTTGTAGGTGGTTATGCATATTGTGGCATAGAAATTTTATCAAGAGGTTATTCACACATATCCATGTTGATTGCAGGAGGAATTTGCTTTATATTAATTGGCTTGCTAAATGAAAAATCTCCATATCGAATGTCATTTATTAGTCAAATGGTGGTTTCGTCTGTTATAATAACAGGAGTTGAATTTATATCTGGATTAATCGTTAATGTTTGGTTAGGGCTAAATGTATGGGATTATTCCGACAGACCATACAATGTATTGGGCCAGATTTGTTTATTATATGTATTTATTTGGTTTTTCCTATCTCCATTGGCGATTATAGCAGACGATTATCTTCGTTATTGGCTTATGGGAAAGAGGAAACCTAGATATCATTTTTGGTAATTTTATTTGATTTGAGCATTACTTGCTGTTTGGAAGTCAAAGGGTCTTAGTAGGAGTCTTAAACAGGCTGTTAGGAATGCATTTGAGAGAGCTACTAGGATGGATAAGGATCTAGATGTGCTGTAAAAAGTTTGGTCTTAAGATAAATTTGATAGATAGAAAAAGCTGGAGTGTGCATGACTAAATTCCACCTGCCAAAGTCCAAACTTCTTGTAGAGGGAATTGTCATGTAGCATTAGGGAGAGCTGATATGGCGTACAACTATTAACTTTTCCCCGGCTATACTATTTAAGTTATTTATAAGTTTTGTTATCTGCTTTTGATTATAAATATCAAAGGAGCTTCCTTTAGGGACAACATAACGAATAAACTCATGATTCTTTCCGATCATTCCCTTTTGACATGAACATCGTGGATCACAACTATGCTATCGCAATGATTACATCCATAAGTTGGTTTGTCTAGCCGACCACAAGTTTTTGGCTCATACCTAGAGCATATAGGATAGCGTTTAGAACAATCATTACACTTGTTAAAGCAAATGGTATCTTTGCAAATATGAATTTCAATGCAAGTCTTAAAGTGAGGACACTTGGGTTACTTATTAAGATTTTTATGTTGCTTTATTGGCCTAGGTTTTTTTATTTCTTTGGAAATAGTAGAAGGGCTCTTGCTCAATAAGATTGCAATAGCAGTAAATGTTTTACTTCATTTAAACCTTGCTCAATAAAAATACGTTCACTTAAAGTTAAGTATTTTGGGTTATATCATTTTGTCCTCTTTCTGCACAGACAGATAACCATAACTGCATTATAGCAGAGCTACTAGAGATTACGCTCGAGTAAATTCCAGTGGGAAAATCGACTGGAATTTACTATCTTATTTTAATTTTCAAAACTGTATTCTGTCGTCTATGCATATTATCTGTAAAATGCGTAACACATATTGACAATTTTTACCTTTTATGTGAAAATAAGATATGATTTAAAAGATTAGAGGCATGCCTATGAATGTCTAAAATTAAAATTGGACAAGTAGATCAAGAGAAACTAATAATAATTATTTAGCTAAGAAAGGAAAGGTATTAATTATGATGAAAAACAAGTTAAGAAAATCGATTTTCGCATTCTGTGCTGTAGCAGGTATATTAGGAGCAACTGCTTCATATAGTGCTGTTCCTGCTTTTGCAAGTGAAAGTGATACCATTTCAGCTACTGATGGTACCACTGGCAAGGCTAGACTGGCATATGGTGCATCAACTGTATATGGAACAACTTCAACGGGAGCAGCGTATACAGAAACATATACATACTCTGGTAATGCTACAAGACTAACAGCAAAAGTAAGTACCTTCTATACTGACGGTACTGGTCCAAGCTCAACTACTTCATCAGCTTCCGATGCATCATCTGTTTTAAGCAATACTGTAGTTTGCAGTAAGACAAGTGGAAGACGCGCAGTGGGTTATGGAACTATTACATACAACGGGCTTACACAAACAGCTAGTCCAGAAGTTTATTATTAATAAATAAGAAGGTGCTGTTGCAAAATAATATAAACTATACCAACTAAAAATGATATAAAATAATTATTTTGTGACAGCACCTGAAAGGATGACAGTGTGAACAAAACATCTTATAAATTAAGATTCTATTATATATTAATACTGGCCGTACTCATTATTAATATGTTATCAGGTTGTAATACTACTACAAATTCAAGTAATGAAATATCTGAACAAGCCGAATCAGAAAATGATACATTTGATAAAGGTACAGTATATACTATGTTAGTAACAAACTCTAACTCAAACGAAGCGCTAAAGGAGAAATTTACAATACCTGTTGATAATTTAGAACAACCATTTAAATCTACTTTTGAAAATGTTGGGAAAGATAGAGAATTTGTAATGACTGTTTTTTATGACTATGAACAAATTGAATGCTTAGAGGATACTAAAAACTTTTCTGATAAATATGTTATTTCCCTTAAGGATAATGAAGAAGCTAGTTTTAACTTTTACTTAGATCCTACAATCAAAACGGACGGAAAATCTCATAAATTATTAGTTAATTTTATAGCCGGATATGATGTGTACGCAAAAGACATCGGGACTTTTGATAATAGCTATGGCATTAACACATTATATGATATTTACTATACAAGTTATAATAATGATCTCGACAATGATAATGAATATATAAATATGGAGAATATTCAAACTAGTCAAACAATATTT
>NZ_CBDLAM010000102.1:0-14050 GCF_965301125.1 Anaerosporobacter sp.
GGCATAGATACTAATTCTTTTCTTAAATTTTCCTTTGTATCTTTATTAATGATTACATCCACTAAGCTTTCACTATCTGTTTTATAAGGTGCCTCATCTATATATTCAGATATGAAGTGCTTATTTCTTCTGCATTCCCTTAGCCATTCATTTTTAGCAATAGCACACAACCAAGTATATAAACTACTTTTTTCTTTAAATGTCCCAATGTGTATAAATGCTTTATAAAATACTTGTTGGGTTATTTCTTCAGCTATTATATCATTAGAAGAAAGTTTCAAAAGGAAATGATAAACCATACTATAATATTTCTTGTATATTTCAGCAAATGACTCCATTTCTCCTCCTTTCGAATATTAGATGCAGAAAAATGGAAAACGTTACATTTTTATTAAACCTCCTTCAGAAATGAAAGAACTGATGTAATCATGGGTACTCAAAATCCCAGAAACGAAAAATCGCCAGAAGCCTTATAAATAAGAACTTCTGACGAATCAAGTTAAGTGCCAGATAGGATTCGAACCAAATGCCTACTTGAAAAATCCAGTAAAGAAAGGGACTAAGGTCGATTATATTTGCTTCCACACTGGTCTGATATACTTCCAAAACCGCTCCGGATTATGATAAAAATAAATTATTCTACCAGGTGAAGTATCAAAACAGTAACCGGTACCTGTAAAATCAAAAGTTGCCATTGCCTTTTCAATCTTTTCCTCCATACTACGATTTTCCTGCTCATAATCGAATGGTCCATGTTCAAAAACAATATACTCGGCTTCGGGAACATCAATCATAAGCATTTGTGCCGGCACTTCGCCTCTATAATCAAAAGGAAGACGTGCACCATAACACTCTGTATGCGGAATACCCCAATCACAGAGTCTTCCATCCGGGTCATTAATATACGCCATAATCTGACCGCTGCCGCTGTTAGATTCGCTCCCACCCTCGTCATCCAATTTGCCCTTGATACTATCGAGTAAGCCGCAAATTGTTTCGCAGTCCTGTCCCGGAATAATACTTTGCTTTCGCCAAAAATCCCAATACCCATTACTCTCATAGTTTTTAATGTGCAAAAATTTGTGTGCGGGAATGGTTACAAAATAAATTTTAACATCATCTGTAGATTTCATCATACCAATCTCTCCAAATCCTAAAAAGTAGCGGTCAAAAGGGGTTATTTTTGTTCGAAGAACAACAATATTAAGCTTTTTTCGGTATTCACTTGGAGTTACACCATATGTTTCCTTGAAAGCTCTTGTAAAAGCTTCATGTGATGAAAAACCATAATCAAAAGCAATATCCAAAATGCTTTTTTCACTATCCCTCACCTCTTTTAGTGCAAAAGCTAATTTTCTATGCCGTAGATAATCCCTAAATTTCATTCCCGATATTTCTTTGAATTTTCTCGTTGTATGAAATTCAGAATACCCCAGCCTGTGAGAAAGAAAGCGTAGTGTCAAGGCTTCATCATTATAATTTTTAATACATTTGTCAATCTCATCAACTATTATTTGAATTTGCTTCTCCCACTCATACATTTATCTGTTCACCTCGTTTCAACCACCCTACATTAATTATAAATAAATAGAGCGTTTACTGCTTGATTTTACTTGCTGTTTTTTCGTTTTTTTAGTCATATACCCCTCCTAGTTTCCTTCAAACACAGTAATCTCTAATGAAATAAGTTCTTATATACAATCCTTCTCTCTATAGAAATTATCTTGCTCGTTCATCAATCTCTTAATCTCTTCAACCGTACTCCCATCATAATCAAATATGGGGATTAACTCACGTCCACAACGAAACACTTTCCGTCCATCTGGATAAATATATGTATATCCTTCTAATTCTCCATGGCATCTACCACAACCATAACAGCCAGTATATTTACCATCGAATTCTTCGATCACATTCTTTATTGCATTTTGAAAAATATCAGAATAGATATCGCTAGCAAAGAATCGCAGGCGTAAATCAGGGTTTTCTCTTTCCCCATAACCAAATCCATCATGTACTGATTCCTTTAATCCCATCTTCATAATGGTTGCTTTATATTTATTCTTTTTGAAATCAATGCTTAAATCTTGTGTTTTATTTCGTATAGGATTGTATCCTAGAGATACGGCATACGCCGCTATATCTATGAATAGCTTTCTAAAACGTTCTGGAATTAATACAATATATTCTTCTATTAATTTTGCTTGCTTATCGTTCATACCGTTCTCACTTCCCCATTAAAAGATTATCAAATGCTCTACACCATGCTAATTCAACAGATATATTTCCTACTAGATAGTTCACATACATATCTATCCTTCAAACACATTAATTGATTCCATAGTGATTAATTGCTTACCTTCAAACGTAAACTTCACAATCCATGGCATTAAACACCGTATCTTCTCAAAATCCTCATACACAAACTTTGAATCATAATAATTAATTATAGTGCATAAAGCAGTTCCGTGACTCCCAATTACAATATTCTTAGCAGTATATTCTTCAAGTACCAGATTAAGTGCTGTTATATTTCTCTTTTGCACTTCTGCTAATGTTTCTCCATCTGTATATTTATAATTAAAATCTCTCCACTGATTCTTACAAAACGTTGTAAAATCCTCAATCCATACACTATCTACTTTTCTTTCTCTAAAATCATAGATTGTTTCAATTGTATGATTATAATATTTTGCAAAATCCATTATTGTATCAACTGCTCTTTTGTATGGACTTGATAAAATAATATCTATTGATTTGTCCGATAAATACTCTGTAACAAGTTTACGATCTTCTAACCCTTTTTCTGTTAGTTCTCGTAACTCATCATCATGGTTGCTGTAGTTAGGTTCAGCATGTCTAACAAAATATACCGTTGTCATAATTAATCAATCCTCTTTATATTACAAAATTCCTGTAACTTCTTTAATAACACAGGTTGTATCAACGGATATGTTAACTCTTCGGGTAAATCATCAAAAAATCTTACTTCCTCAATTTCATAATCAGGTAACTCTTCAAATCGAAAAACATCTGCATAGAAAAGCATTCCAAAGGATTCTTCCCCACTTTCATTTACCCTCGTTTTCCCTTCAACTGAATAAACACAAATAGGCTTAATATTATAATCAACTGCTCCAGTTTCTTCGTATAACTCTCTTTTTGCTGCCATTTCAATGGACTCACCTGATTCCCTATGTCCCCCTGGTACCTCATATGTGTCTCTATTTTTATGTCTGCAATAAACCCATTTTCCTTGATATCTTGCAAACACCACAGCAAATTTAAGCAGATCATCTTCAACATAATCATAGAATTTTATTTTCATTCTTCTCTCTCCTATTAGCAATCTAACTTATAACCATATCGCCTCACTCAACATACTCTGTGCTTTCAAATCCTCTACACACACCATCTTCACTAATAGCCACGCTCTCTCTTCTTCTGTTAATTCTTGTAGCTTCATTGCCTCTTTCGATAAACTTAAACGCTCTGTTATCTTATCAATGGCATCGATTTTATTCTCAGCTGAGTTAATAATATCTTCCCAAGCCATTCTCTTATGCGTCAATGCAGCTAATAATTTCTCATTGGTAATTCCACCTACCATAATTTCCTTAATCTCATCTAGAGAAAATCCAAGTGCCTTCAATTCAACTAAGGCATTTAACTGCTGCACCTGCTCTACCGTATAATAACGATATCCTGTTAAATCATCTACTTTAGAAGGCTTAATAATTCCTTTCTTCTCGTAGAGCCTGATTGCCTTGACGGATACGTTAAAGAAAGCTGCAACTTCTCCAATCCTTAATAATGTTTCTTCTCCTTTGTCCTGTTCCTTATAATGCTTTTCTTCCTCCATATGTCTCCTCCATTCGCTTTAATCCCACTGTATTGGCACGAATCTCTATCATTGAATTAATATATAACATGGTTCCCGCAAGAACTGCTCCTCGATATTGCAATGCAGCTGTTAGCGCTCCAAATGTCAGCATATTTTTACGAATCATTTCAAGACCTAATAATAGCAGCACAATATAACCACTCATACCAAATAAAGGTACCACTAGATTGCTAATTGCTTTCTTCTTATGTATTCGTAGATTAGCCTTGACTATATCCTTACTACTCTTTTCATAAGCTTCCATTACAAACTCCGTGGCATCATATAAAGCCACTGTATCCGCACAAGTAATTAGAGCTGAAAAACAGTTAATATTTTTAGCTGTAGACTCTTGTGATTGCTCCATCAATGTAGGAATATTTCTATAAACTAATATTCTATTCAAAACAACATGAGGAATTAAGAATAGCAAAGAAACTAGCATAAGTCTTGTGTTAATTCGATACAACATAAGTGTTGATATAGAGATATTTACAAAGGAAACTATAGCATGTGGTATATTAAATGGCGCATTTAGTAAATTGATTGTCATCTGTGCATCCGAATTCAATCGGGTCATCCACTCACCAGATGTCTTCTCATCAAACTTCCCTAATGGCATATGTAAAATAGATGAAAATACAATCTTTCGTAGTTTTCCTGTGAAACCAGTTACAAACCTTGCGTACAAACTCCATATACTTCCATTATAGAGAAATAGGAATAAATTTGCAATTCCAAAATAAAAGCAAATATGTTTTAAATTAATTTCAGAACCTTGATTGATAGACTCAAAACTAAATTGCAAAAAGCAGGCATTAATAATAGTGAATATTGCATCAAATGGACACCGAAGTATCAAAAGTCCAATGTATGTATGAAAACTTCCTACTTTCTTAAAAACTTGGCTTAAACTTCGCATCATATAGCTTTCCTCCACGCAATTCATAAATACAATCACAATCCCATAATGTATCAATTCTGTGAGTCACATGTACAACAGTCTTACCCTTCGTCAAGTTCTGTAGGGCAAGCATAACTGCTCTAGCCGTCTCATCATCTAACGCAGATGTTGGTTCATCCAACAAGATAATGGGTGCATCTTTTGCAATTGCTCTGGCTATAGCAATTCTTTGTGCCTGCCCACCAGACACCTTACTTGCTCGTTCACCCACGTAGCTATTTATTCCATCAGGTAATGAGTGAATCCACGAATCTAATTGTGCTGCTTCTATTGCCTCTTTTATTCTTTCATCACTTATAAAATGTCCACATGTGATGTTATCTCTAATGGACATAGGAAATAATCCTGCACTTTGCATAACCACAGCAACTTGCTTTCGAATGGAATCCAAATCCTGATATCCTGCAACGCTGCAAGTTCCTTGTGTAATCTCATATAGACCTGCAATTACTTTCAATAAAGTGCTTTTCCCACCCCCGCTACTACCAAGAATCCCAATGTGTTCTTGTTTCTTAACAGACAGGTTAATGTCATCAAGTATTAACTTCTCACCATATTTAAATGTGGCATTCTTCAGTATAATTTCCATCTTTATTCTCCTTCTTCCTCATACAATATTCGTTCAAGATTTCCGATAGATCTACGTAGATTAGCAATATGTCCTGGCATGTTCATCATAACCCCTGAAACATTTCCAGACAGATTAACAAAGATATAAACCAATCCAATTGATATTTCGCCTCTTATTACAAGCGTTCCGCCTACCAATAGAATTAACAACAATGGTATACAAGATAACACTGCTGATAATGACATTAATCTAGCCCTGGTCATCTCTTCACGACTGGTAGTTCTCTTCCATTCTTCAACTTTGTCATTGTATCGATTTTGTAAAAGTTCATTTGCTTCGTATATGCGAATGATTGGAAAAAGTGTTAGTAAAATATCAGCAAAACCATTCATCTGCTGTTGCTTGCTTTGACTTTGTTTTGACAATCCCTCAATAGCTTTACTTGTGTAAATTACATAGATAAGGATTATAATTACTGGAAGGTTAGCCAGAATGGTAAGTTTACTATTCATTGTTAGTAGCCAGATGAAAGTAAATATAAAACGTATTCCATCGTTAATTAACATGAATAAACTTCCTGTTAGATAACTTGATATTTCAGATACTTCATTCTGCAACTGAGATAACTGCTCCCCAGTACTCAGTTGCTCAACTTCGTAATAACTCTTCTTTAGTAAACGATGTGCCAGGTACATTCTCAAATCATGAGTTATGTACTCACTTGTATACCCTGACAGATATGTAAAACTCCCCTGACTAAGTGTACTTATAATCATCAGTACAAACACCACTAAAATCTGAGTACTTGTAATTGATATACCAAATTGGACCTGATTGATGAGCTGACTTAGTTTATAATTCCAGAATAATGTTATGATAATAGATACGATGCTGACTATTAGCGTAACTATGACACACGTTTTTCTTTTGCATAGTTGTAGTAGATTTGACATAGTTAATACCTCTTTTGATTAATGTGATAATTTATTTGTTTATCATAACAATCCTTCATAACTTGATTTTAAACTATGTCCTTGGGGAAGAGTCAAGATTAAAAAAGGACCTTCCAATGACAAAACTGTGATTGGAAAGTCCTTTATTCACCAAACAGGCAGAGCCAGTGGTTTATTTATCCATGCAAGCCATTAGCCTGACGTTCCATATTCTCGACAACAACATCATATATGTCGCCTAATGAAGCACAATACTCTAATAATATCCATGGAGTATTGGTATGGAAATGAATCTTAATCGTTTCTTCATCACCAACAGCAAGTAAACAATCCCCTTCAATATTATTTGTTATGTACTCATTAATTGCATCTTCTGATAAGTTTTGACCATCAATTAAAAGTTGTGTATCAAATCTATATTCTATCATATTATATTCTCCTTTTCATTTGATTTTATTAACATATTATAGCATTTGTCGTCCACTCTAGCAACCTTTCTTACTCACTAACATAAACCGTACACATGGCTGTCACTCCATTTGAAGATTTAACGATTATTGTTGCATAGCCTTCTTTTTTACATGTAATAGTTCCATTTTTTACAGTTACCACGGAAGTATCGGAACTCTTCCAAGTAAGACCTGACTTATCAGCATTGGTTGGAGAAACTTTAATACTTAACTTCGCCTTATCACCAACCTTCAAACTTATAGAACTATCCATTGTAATCTTTTTGATTTTAGGTTTTTCTGTTGTTGTCGTCGTAGCCTTTTTATTAACTGTTATCGTACAAGTTGCTCTTTTACTTCCAGCTGTTGCCGTAATGGTACAAGTACCAGCTGCCTTTCCAGTTACCACACCTCTACTACTAACTGTTGCAATTGAAGAATTTGAAGAGCTAAATCTTACTGTTTTATTAGTTGCATTGCTTGGACTTACCTTTGCACTTACCGTTACTGTATCTCCTACGTTGATCGTTGCACTCTTTCTGTTTAAATATACAGAGGAAACAGGAATCCCTTTTACCGTTATCTTGTACGTCGCCTTTTTACCTCCAGCTGTAGCTGTAATTATACAACTACCTGATTTCTTTCCCTTCACTGTTCCTTTGCTAGTTACTGTTGCAACGGCTGTATTAGAACTCTTCCATTTTACTGTAGAATGGGTTGCATTTGATGGTGTTACTTTCGCCTTTAACTTAATGCTCTTTCCTATGTATATACTCTTATAAGATCCTGTAATCTGTACTTTCTTAACTGCAATTTCTTTAACTGTAATTTTAACCTTTTTCTTAATTTTCGAATCTGCACCAGTAACTGTAATAGTAGCAGTTCCTTTTGCTTTAGCAGTAAGTTTACCAGTACTTGATACAGTAACTACTTTCTTGTTGGATGATGTATATTTTAATTTTTCTGTCGAATTCTTAGGTGTTCTAGTAACAGATAATTTATATGTTTTTCCAACGTACATAGTCTTCTTAGATATAGTTTTTAATTTTTTGGTTAAAACATAATTGCCTGTAGTAATACTATAGTTTCTTCCTTCTTCTAATGCGGAACCACCACTTCCGGAAATCACAATTGTATACGTCCCAGCAGGAACACTTTGGTCAAAATCATAGGAATAATTATATCCTGCGCTACCTGCAATGCTTACAAAATTATCTGACGGTTTTATTATTCCCACTGTAATTGAAGAAGCAGAATTGCAATTTACTGAGAACTTTAGATTAGCTCCTGATTTCACTTTGATTTTATAATAGTCTATCGTATCATCTATGGTTATGTATCCTTTGTAATATTTATTGTTTTTTATAGAATATGCGGTATCTAAACTATGATTTTTTCCATCAGTACTATCATTATATGACTTAAAACTCGTTTTAATGGTGTATTTACCACTAACTAATGTATTCATTCCTTTTATTTGCAAGTGATATGTAATTGGATCCACGTTAATTACATACTTAACTGTTTCATAACCTTTTTTGGTATTATATTCGGCTGTTTTTGTACGATAAGTGGTTGTATCAGTTTCATCAAGAATTGTTGCTATTAATCCTTCTGGCACTTTACCTTTAATCGTAATTGTCAATTGTCCCGTTTCAGTTGGCTTAAACGAATAATAATCCTCTTCTCCATTCTTCAAATTACCATTTACTGTTTTACCGATAGTAATTCTAGTTATTTCTGATGCTATACTAACATCATTCTTACTGGCTCCTCCTAATATACAAAGTATAATCACTAATACTAACAAACTAATTTTTTTCTTCATACGTTAATAATGCCTCCTACTTTAATATTGTTTAATGACTAAGTTATCGTCTAGCACCTGCAAATATGTTAAGTTTTAATAGTAATAGTATACTACATAATATTTAGTTTTCAAACAAATTCCAATAAAAATTACATAATTATACTATCTTTCATTCTATTTTTTAGTATATAGTACTTTATTCCCATTTCTTTTTTCCTTTATCTTTACCGTATCATTGGTTATAATGAAACTATTACAAAAAGAGGTGATTGTATGCTATATTTAGAGTCTTTTTCTTTTCCCGACGATGAAATGGAATTTGATTTTCTTCTCTCCATAAAAAGACAATGCTATACTAGTTTTTATCCATTTAAGGTGCTCTCCGGAAAAGAACTTAATATCCTAAACTTTGAACCAATTACCATTCTATATGGCGGAAATGGCTCCGGGAAAACTACTGCTTTAAATGTAATATCTGAGAAACTAAATCTAGTGAGAGATTCTAGGTTTAATCAATCGAATTTCTTTTCTGATTATGTGAACCTATGCTACTGTTCACTTGAACGGGAATTACCTAACCACAGCAGAATTATTACTAGTGATGATGTATTCGATTATATGCTAAATGTACGAATGATGAATGAAGGAATTGATGTAAAGAGAGAAGAATTGTTTGAAGATTATCTAGATGCCAAATACTCCTCTTTCAAATTCAATTCTCTTAATGACTATGAACAATTAAAAAAGGTGAATCAAGCCAGAAGTAAAACACAATCCAAATTTGTTCGCAATCACTTAATAGAAAATATACAAGAACATTCCAATGGAGAAAATGCATTCTTATACTTTATGGAAAAAATTGAAGAAAATGGCCTCTATCTATTAGACGAGCCTGAAAATAGCCTATCTCCTGAACGTCAGTTAGAATTCGTCAAATTTATTGAAGATTCCGTTCGGTTCTTTGGCTGTCAATTTATCATCTCCACACATTCACCATTTTTATTAGCTATGAGAGCTGCTAAGATCAATGCCCTTGATAAAAATCCTGTCAAACCGAAACCTTGGACAACCTTAAAGAACGTTCAGATTTATCACCAATTCTTCGAAGAACACCGAAAAGATTTTGAAGCTAAATAGTCGATTTCCACTATTTGGCTTCATTTGATAAACTTTTGCTACTTAGTAAATACTATCTATTTTATCGCTTTTATTCTTATTCTTACATAATCTAAGTACCAATTTCCCTCTTTGTATAACACTGGCCTCAATTCTTCCACAACACTTTGGATAATTTCCTCTTGTACGGTCTCTTCAACTCCTTGAAAAGGTAACAGATTAAACATATGAATCCAATTTGCAAGGCCATCTTCACCTATTTGTTTCGTAGGTCGCTCAAATAGCGTCGCATATTTTACTAGTAAACCGTGTTTCTCTAACTTAAAGGCATATTCGCCAATTGTGGAAAAATAAAAGTTTCTTCTGTAATGTAATCCACGGCTTTGAAATTCTCTCTCTAGTGACGCTTGAACTAATTCAGTATTACCATATCCTCCAAATTCACAAACAAGCTGTCCACCTTCTTTTAGTTGCTTAGCAATATTAGCTATCAAGTCATCTTGATTATCAATCCAATGGAATACCGCATTTGAGAAGATTGCATCCACATTTTCTCCCACTGTAAAACTGGTAGCATCAGAATTTATGAATTCTAACTTTGGATAACTTTTCCTCGCCAATACTAGCATATCCTCAGAAGCATCTACTCCTATTGCTTTTGTTCCCATATCAGATAATTTCTTTGTTAATTGGCCGTTTCCGCATCCTAAATCTACAACCGTCATCCCTTCTGTAACATCTAAAAGATTGACAACCTCTTGTCCATATTCATGTACAAAGCTAAAATTACTAGCGTAATTCTTTGAGTCCCACTTAATATTAGTCATATTTACTGCCCTCCATTTTAACAAAGTTTGAATACTTTGTAGTTATTATCTCAGTATATCACCCGAACTAATATAAGTAAAATTCATATATTTTATATTTTTCATTCTTTATAGTTATGTTTGTATGAACTTTATAGTAATTCCTTTTCTTATATTTATTGGAATTTAAAATATCTTCATCATATGATATAATAAAAGAAAAAAGGTGGGATAATTATGGGCTGTTTAGGTAACTTACTCTGGTTTGTCTTTGGCGGATTTATAATGGGGCTAAGCTGGTTACTTGCTGGTATCATATGGTGTATTACAATAGTAGGTATCCCAATTGGTTTACAATGTTTTAAATTCGCTGGTCTTGCTTTCTTCCCATTTGGTAAAGAAGTCGTTTATGGTGGTGGTGCAGGATCTTTATTACTTAATATACTTTGGATTATCATATCTGGACTTGCACTTGCAATTGAAGCTACATTAATAGGTGTACTTTTTTGCATTACCATTGTTGGCATTCCATTTGGTCTTCAATGTTTTAAAATAGCCAAGTTAGCTTTGATGCCATTCGGTTCGCAAGTAAGATAAAACAAACAAAAAGCAAACGTTTCTGATATGATATCTCTAAAGTAGACACGGTAGATAACCAAATCTACTTTAGAGGTATCATATCATCTGAACGTTTGCTTTATTTATATTATCTTATCTCAAAAGGATTCTCTAGCCCTGCCGCTGCCAGTTGAATTGATTTAATTCCACACCGAGCCATCATTTCTGTAGCCTCCTCAGTAAAGAATCCATAATGTTGTGTATATAGTACATTAGGGAATTGTTTTAGGTAAAGCAAAGCTCGTTCATCAATTATCTTTGTGCCGAGATCCTTGTGCATTACTGTATTTTCCTCTTCAAGAGTATCAATACCTGCACCACCTACATGTCCTGATTCTAATCCAGATATTAAATCTTCCGTATTAATCAAACCACCTCTAGCTGTATTAATAATGATAACACCCTTCTTCATCTTTTCAATTATCTTTCCGTTAATCATATGATAATTACTATCTGTTAACGGCATATGCAGTGTAATGATATCACTCTCTTTATATATCTCTTCAATTGAAACATACCTTGCATATTGTTTTACTGTATCGTTTTGATATAGGTCATATGCTATTATATTACAACCAAAACCACTTAAGTTTTTAATAACAGTTGTTCCAATCTTTCCTGTACCGATTACTCCTATCGTAAGACTTCTCATCTCTTTTCCTTGCATGCCATTTAAGGAAAAGTCATTTACCAAAGCTCTACATATTGAAACCTTAGCTTTTCTAAGCAAAATTAACATCATCATAACTGTAAAATCAGCTACATTATTAGGTTCATAGTTAGCATGAAATACTGAAATTCCTAACTCTTTTGCTTTTGCTACATCTATATGATCAAAACCTATTGTTCTAGTCGATATGTACTTAATATTATATTCTTTCATTTTCCTTAGTATAGTTTCATCAATCTTACTATAACCAAGTGTAGTAATCCCATCAAAGCCTTTTGCTTTTTCTATGGTTTCTAAATTACAGCTCTCTTTTGAGAAAGCCAATTCATCATTTACTTCTTTTTGTAATTTTGCAAATATTTTTTCTTCAAAATCTGCAACATCATAAACATATATCTTCATTTATACCTCACTTTTATTATTATTGAAATAGGATGGCAAACATATTGTTAACCTCCTTGTTACTAGACAAGTATAGTTTTGTCTCTATTTTTTGTCAACAGTACTATTCATCTTGATACTTTTAGCATATAATGTAAATCAATAACAGCCCACTAATCAATTAAATTAAAATCGGAGGTAAGTATAATGAAAGTTTTATTAATTAATGGTAGTCCCAACGAACATGGTTGTACGTTTACAGCTCTACATGAAATTGAGGAGACGCTACATAAGCAGGAGATTGAAACAGAAATTTTTCAAATAGGTAAAAAACCTATTGCTGGTTGCATCGCCTGTAAGAAATGTAGAACAACTGGTAGATGTGTATTTCCAGATAAGGTAAACGATATCCATGATCATATTTATGAATATGATGGAATTATCGTTGGTTCTCCTGTATATTACGCAGGTCCATCTGGTCAACTATGTGCTTTTCTTGATCGACTATTCTATTCCAGTGGACCTGATATGGCAGGTAAATTTGCTGCTACCATTGTATCCTGCCGTCGTGGAGGTGCCAGTTCAGCATTCGACCGCTTAAACAAATATTTTTCAATTTCCAATATGCCTGTTGTATCTTCACAATATTGGAACCAAGTACACGGTAATACACCTGAAGAAGTCAAACAAGATTTAGAAGGATTACAAACTATGCGTACACTTGGCGAAAATATGGCTTGGTTAATTAAGGGCAAATATGCAAGTGCTAACTCAGGTTTAACTATGCCAACCTATGAACCAAGGATTGCAACTAATTTTATACGTTAACACATAACGTACATTACATACAAAAAGAAGGAGCTGTTGCATGAATTCTACTAATGATAGAATCGTAATGCAACAGTTCCTTCTTTTTCATCTTTATAATTGATATTTTACCAAGTCTTCTTTAAAATGAGCAATCATATTTTCAAACACTTCAATAAGGTTTGTAAGATCTTTGATTTGATCTACATAAATAGATACATTACTATTTGCTTCTTGTGTAGATGCTGAATTCTCTTCTGCAATAGCAGCCAAGTTTTCAATATTTGAAAATAAAGACGATATATTATTCGCTTCATTCTTCAAACGTTTTGATGTTTCTACCATCTCTTCGGATACTACCTTAAGATGTTGATTCGATTTATTCGATGTAACAACTGCTTCGGAAAGTTTTGTATTCTCTCCTTCCAAAACACCATATTGAACATCAATATTCTTAACAATCTCTTCAATGCTAAGTAATAATCCAGTTAAACTTTCATTGATTTGAGAAACTGCTGAATTCGTTTCTTCCGAAAGTTTTCTAACCTCTTCTGCAACTACTGCAAAACCTTTTCCTGCATCTCCTGCTCTCGCAGCTTCAATGGATGCATTCAACGCTAATAAATTCGTTTGATTTGCTATACTAGATACAATAGTAACAATGCTTGTAATGTCTTTTGCGTTTTCTTGTAAAGTAAATCCACTATTCTTTATTCCGTTAAATTTATCCAATACTTGATTAATTTCCGTAGCAGTACGTTCAACCTTATTAAAACTTGTTTCAATGTCAGTCACTGCATTTTCAATTAGACCTTTATTATCTTCACTCTTATCTGATATCTGATTAATGCTGGAAATACTATCATTTAATATCGTAACAGCATTCTCTGTATCACTTGCTTGACTAATAGCAGCTGTTGCAACTTGATCGAGAACTTCAGTGATATCATTAGACGTACTTTGCATCGTTTTAGATATATCTGATACTGACTGATTAAACGTATACATCTCATCTACAATAG
>NZ_CBDLAM010000103.1:0-13716 GCF_965301125.1 Anaerosporobacter sp.
GGGCTTTCTTTATTACCTTTTCGCTTACCTCATCATTTAGAGAATATTTTAAAATGGATGAACTGCAAGAGGATTTAAGCCTTGATCCTTTTGGAGAAGCGAACAATAGTAATGAAAATGAGATAGAACAGATAAATAAAGACTATAAAAAATTACTAGAAAATATGGTTGTAAAAAACAAAGGAAAAGTTAAAAAAGATATCAATGGTAAGTCTCTAAAATGCACGGAATATAAGGCAACTATTTTAAGTGAAGATATTATAACCTTATACAAGGATTTTACTGAACTTGGTATAAATGAATACTATTAAGAATTTGAAGAAGTACTTAAAAATGACATAGTATTTACTGTTTATGTATATAACAAGAAGATGGTTGCTTTTGAAAGCTCCTATGAAATGGAAGCAGAAGGGGAAACAGCTACACTTATAGCAGATTTTGATTTTAGTAAATCAAAAATTGCCGGAACAATTGATATGAAAAATTATGCTACTTCGGACACAGTAACTATGTTATTCGAGAACGATATCACAGATACAGAATCTGATGTTAATCTTACATTAAAGAAAAATGATGAATCATTAGGAACTGCATCTCTTTCAACTAAACTTGATGGAGAAAATATATCAATTAATGGTGAAATCCTTTCTGCTGATACACAAGATGCAATCGTATCTCTTAAGTGCGAAGGAAGTTTATCAGATGTTAAAAAAGGAAAATCGTATTCATTAAATTTGGATAGTATCGAGTTTAAAGTAGCCGATCTTATAACTTTTGATATGTCAGCAGAAGTGAATGTGAATACTGATGGTACTATAGAAATTCCAGATTCTAAAGAGTATACAAATCTCTTTGACATGACTACGGAAGACATTGAGGCATTAATAACTGAGATACAAACGAATGGATTGGAAAACGAAGCTCTATTGAATTTGGTTATGTCCATCATGAATGAATATCAATCAACGACATCTTCAGGCTATGACTACGATTATGGTGATGATTATGACTACGACGATATTGATGATGATGATAATGATTATACTGATTATACTAACCCTTTGGATAATGATGAGGATGATACTATAATTAGCTTTGAAAATTATGAGGGAAGTAAATTCAAACTTGTATGTAGTGATAAAACAGCAAAAATAGATAATTATACGAACTTTTCAACCCTCAGTATGAATGATGGAAATTACTCTGTTTCTATCAGTGGAATGGAAGCTACTAATGAGGAAGATGCGATTGATGGAGCAATTGAGTATTATAAAGAATCATACGATACAGAAATATCGGAGCTCCAAACCTATAAAGGATTTAATTATAAGATAATGTCATATGAATATGAAGACTATACATTTACTTCTGGTAATGCAGTAATCAAACAAGGAGATTCTTATATTTTTATTAGTATTAATGATTATAGTTATGATGAGAAAGCGAATATAGAAGATGCAGTAAAATACGTATTAGACAACATATCTCTTGCAGAATAATTAGTTTCAACTGAGATAGAATCCTTAATAGTATATGGTCACCCATTGTCTACTCACTAAATAATTAAGTAAAAATAGCCGATGTATATCTTAGAAGGGGATATCCCTTCTAAGATAAGGCAAGGATGTGAAGAGTATGGATATACTAGATTATTTAAAAAAGAAAAACAAAGACACAGCTGAACAAATACATCCATATGCACATAAAGATAATGCTTTCAAGTACAGTTATTGTTTTGGACTCGGTGTGTTAGCTTATGGGACGATTAAAAGTATGAAAGAGTTGTTAGGTGAATATCAGAGGATACTAATTAGTATAAATCTTCCATCTTCTTATATCGGGAAGATAGTTGGAGATATTAATGATAATTTCGATTATAAAATAAATGATGTATTTACAAAACTTGATACCAAAGAAAAGCAGTATACTTTTACAGCAGATTTATTAAAACTATGTAATTACTCATTATGGTCTGAGGATTATGCAAAGAAGGTATGCCAGAATTATTTTGCAATATTTAAGTTTACCAATGAAGAAAAAGAATTTTTCTTACAGTATAATGAAGCTGCATGTAAGAAAAATACAAAGGAAGCAATTCGTCTCTACCACAAATTCAATAAAGACGGGTACAATGTTAGTTATAAACTTTTAAAGTACATCTGCGAAGATATCCTTATTGAAGATACCTATGACAACCTCATATTGAACAAAGGGGAAAAGTTTATCATAGATAAACCGTCTAAGATTCATGGTCATGTTGCAGTTACAGGCGGAGCAGTATTAATTATTAAAAACTGTGAAGTTAGAATTAATGGTAGCATAATGGTAGATGGAGGAAGAATTGTATTTAATACGGTTAAGTTAACAGTAGAAGACTGTAATAGTGATACATTGATCCATATAAATAATACGGCGAAAGTAAATGTGAGTTCATTAGAATTAAACTGTAATTTCAAATGTGGGGCCTTTTGGCAAAATAGAGGGTGCTTAACAATTAATAATTCTACCATAGCGAATACGGATTTGGCACCAGCGATACGTTTTACCGGTGATTCGCTTATTATGAATGAAACAACGCTTGCGGATTGCTTAGCAGGTGGTGTTCGAGTGAAAGAAATGGGACGATTAGTGGTTGATGATTGTGAGTTTTATCACTGTGAGGAAGAACATGGAGGAGCAATCTATTCTAATTCCTTATCAGATTCGGAGATTACTAATTCTAGATTTACCAATTGTAATGGTAAGTATCTAGGAGGGGCAATCTACTTTGTTTATGAAAAATATGGACAAAGAGTCAGTCGTTGTGAATATAATCATTGTTCGCCAGAAGATAGCATTGTATTTAATGCGTGTGAGGAGGAACGACCATGATTCAAACAGACTTATTAACCAAATTCAATCGTAAGAAAAAATCATTCCTATCTCCAAAACACCCATTATTTGTAGAAGATATCGAGTATAAGACAGTATATTGTGCGGGAATATTCGCTCAAGCAGGACTTAATAAATCAAATAGTACCCTTACTAATTATGAATTAGAGCGACTTATGGTGAAAGGTCTAGGACTTGAGCCTAAGCAGATTGCTAAAATCATTCGCCTTGCAACAGATGGAACAAGATTAACAGATCAATTACTGTGGAGTATTAATGAGCCTTTAAAGCAATATCTGTTCCTTATGGATTTGATTCTTGTGGGCTTACGTAAAGAATCGCTTTCAGAGGAAGAGCAAGAGTCAATCGAACGGTACCGCGCTTTATTCCATGTGCCAAATGATATATTTAATGTACTAAGGCAATTTACTCAAGCTACTTATGAGAATAACATGGAACAATGCATTCAATTATTTGGTACTATGAGAAAGATGGATATACCTTTAACTATGACAGAGCTTAAGTATTATATGCCTGATATGGAGTATATCACAGATATTGAAAACAAATCAGTAATACCTGGTAAAGAAACTCGCATAGTCGATGCTTGTATTGTTAAAGATAAACTTATTGTCCCTAAAGGTGGAACGTTAGTGCTAGACCACGCTGTTATTTACCTTCACGGTACTATAATAGTAGATGGAGGAACTTTAATTATTAAGGATACGACCATTATTAATAAATCGGATATGGGTAATACACTTATAGAAGTGAAGAGTTATTCAGAAGTTACGATAATTAATTCAATAATGGATTGTCGATATATTGGAAGTGCTATTAACCAGAAGAATGGAAATTTGACAATAGTAGATTCTAAAATCTATCATGCAACTAAGGATAGTGCAATAAAGTTCTGGGGAAATCAAATAGAGGTAAATAACTGTAGTTTTCACAAATGTTATACTACCGAGAATGGAGCTGCAATTCAGATTCAACAAGGGCATGGAAGCATAACCAATTCTACCTTTAAAAAGTGTGAGGCTAAGAACGGTGGAGCTGTTTACATTGGATCAGAAGAAATTATGATTACATGTTGTTCTTTCAAGCTTTGCTATGCTTTAGACCACGGTGGAGCTATTTTCTATAATAATGAAGTGAAATCAAATGTTATGGACTGCCAGTATATTGAATGTTATCCACAAGGTGAAGACCTGATTCAGTATATTCAGGGTCAAACTGAAAGAATAATTGATAAGGAGTACAAAATTAATATAGCAACTATATTAGATGTGCCTCTAGTAGTAAGCGAATTAGGAATCCTTAGTTTTCATAATGCTTTGGTTTATTTAAGACAACCAATTCAAAGTAAGGGTATATTGGAATTTAAAGGATCAAAAATAATTGCTGATGAATTAAAAAATCGCGATATGATCAATATTAGTCGTTCAAGAGGATGTTTAATTGATAGCTCAGAATTTGACGGTAGAGCAAATAACTCTATATTCCATGCGACAGGAAGTAGAATGGTAGTGGTACATTCAGTTTTTCGAAATGTTAAGAATGGACGTGCCATATATGATGCTATGGAACCTAAGATATCAGATACTATTTTCACTTATTGCCAAGATGGAGCGATATATTCGTGTGCAGGAGAAATTAAGAATTGTTTATTCATCAATTGTAGGCAAAAGAGTGGTGCTGGAATCATTATGTATGGCTCTAGAGGCGAAATAAAAGAGTGTAGATTTGTTCGTTGTGTTTCTGAATATAGTGGTGGTGCTATAGATAAATCAGGTGGTCATAGAATAGAAAAATGTGAATTTAGAGAATGTAAACCAGATAATATAGCTTAATAAATGGGGTGTCGTACTAAGAATTAGTGCGGCACCCCATCTTACCTATTCTACAGTAGGTAATACAACAATGTGTACTTTATCAATACGATTCTTATCAACTGCATCTACCGTATAGATTACATTATCATCTTCTACGGTTTCTCCTTGTACTGGAAGATGGTCTAATAAGCCGATTATATGGCCTGCAATTGAATCATAATCATCTGATTCAATGTGGAGACCAATGACTTCATTAATATCATCAAGTTTGGTATTACCATCAGCTACAAATTCATTATCTTTAATGCATTGGATAGAATCTTCTTCATCGGAATCATATTCATCACGAATATCACCAACGATTTCTTCAATTAAATCTTCTATTGTAAGAAGACCAGCAGTTGCACCGTATTCATCTAATACGATAGCAAGAGGAATTGATTCTTTTTTCATTTCAATGAATAATTCGGAAGTCTTCTTATACTCATACGTGAAGTAAGGATCTCTCATGATATCCTTCAAACAGAAATCTTCTTTCTTATCTTGATAGAAAAAGACATCTTTTAGGTTAACGATACCAACAATATTGTCCCTAGTATCCTGATAAACAGGCATTCTAGTGAATTTCTCGATAGAGAAAGCAGCAACAAGCTCATCATAAGTAAGGTCGATATCTGCAAATTCCATATCAATACGAGGTACCATTACATCTTTCGCAAGTGAATCACCAAAATCCACAACATTGGTTATCATTCTACGTTCTTCACTTTCAATTATACCTTCTTCATGACTTACATCAACTATAGTACGAAGCTCATTTTCCGTTATGGAAGAAACTTTTTTATTCGGATCAACACGTAACAACCGAAGTAATGATAGTGAAATTAGATTCACGATATAGATAATCGGTGTTAGTAGTTGGGTCAAAAAGTAAATAGAGCCTGCATAATGTAGAGAAAGTTTCTCTGCATGAATAGTTGCTAATGTTTTTGGTGTAATTTCACCCAAAATTATGATCAAAATAGTAAGGATACCAGTGGCTACACCTGCACCAACACTTCCATAATGATTCATTGCTAGAGATGTAGCAAGTGAGGAAGCGGATAGGTTAACGACGTTATTACCAATTAAGATAGCACTGAGCATCTTAGAAGGATTATCAATTAGTCTAGCAACTGTCTTAGCGCCTTTGACATTCTCTTCAGCAAGACTACGAATACGTAATTTGTTTACTGTTGTTAATGCAGTTTCAGCTGATGAGAAAAAGCAAGATAGAAGTAATAGAATAAGTAAAATAATAATCTGCGTGACATCACTCGGGTCCAAAGTATCATCTCCATTTTATTTAGTATAGTTTGTGTTAAATTTCATCTTCAATTATAATTAACTAAAAAATCTTAGTTATAGTTATGTTATGTTTCTTAGATAAATCGACAACTGTATCTTTCACCTTAACGACAGGTTTAGATAAAGCGTTTTTATTAAGTAGGATAATTTCCCCTACTCTACCATCACTTAATTGAACGGTATTTTTAATATACGCTTGGCCAATTCGTTCTAAGAAATTAACAAGGATTTTTGCGTCGTATTTTTGATAACCTTCATCCTCGAATAGACGTATAACCTCGAATGGACAAAGAGCATCACGATAGACACGTTTAGAAGTCATTGCATCATAAATATCAGCGATAGTAACTATCTTAGCAAATTCACTAATATTATCCCCTTTTAACGCAGAAGGATAGCCTGAGCCATCACATCTTTCATGATGTTTTAAAATTGCTTCTTTAATACGTGAATCAATGTCTTCATTTTTGACTAAATCATATCCCATAATAGGATGCAACTTCATCAATTGGAATTCTTCGTCTGTTAGTTTATCTGGTTTTTTCAAGATATGTTCAGGTATCATTAACTTTCCGATATCATGTAGTAGACCAGCTAAAGTAAGTACTTCTATATCTTCATCCTTATAATCCATCCAATGACCGATAACATTACAGATTAATGCAACGTTTAGTGAATGTGAGTATGTGGAATCATCATAGTCTTCAATATTGTGTAACATATCGAAAACGTTAATAGTTGTATCACTCTTACTTAATAATGTATAAGGTTCTTTTGTTAAATTTTTCAAATCCAAGACACCAGTTTTATTAACAAAAGTAGTGATATCAGATTGAAATTGAGTTACATTTTCGCTAAATGATTTCTTGAAATCCTGAAATCTTTTGCTATTTTTAATTCGTTGAGAGTACGTATCAATATTGATAACTGGTGGAGCTGGCTTTACTTCTGGACGAATCTCTTTATCATATATATTGATTTTCATAACAGAGTAAAAGCTTAGCATTTCTTTAACCTTGTTATTAATTTCAGTTCCCTCAGAAATTAATAATTGTCCTGATGAATTAAAAACATCTTTTGATATATACATCCCATTTTTAGCTTGGAATGTAAAAATAGTACGTGACTTCAATAACAAAACCTCCCTATCTACACTAACACCAAATCCTTTTGTTTTTTTTGATAAGTATCACTTTGTCCCTTGAGATTCAACTTATCATTATAGCTAATCAGCTACCAGCTCTTAATGAGCTGGCCGCATGTTTAGTCTTCATCTGTAGGCATGTTCATAACTTGACGTTTTCTAGCTAGTTCATCATTATCAAGATATTCATCATATGTTGTGATTTTGTCAATTAATCCAGTTGGAGTAATTTCCATAATACGATTTGCAATTGTTTGAATAAACTGATGATCCTGTGATGTAAATAACACCACACCAGGGAATTTAATCAATCCATTATTTAATGCTGTGATGGATTCCATATCTAAGTGGTTTGTAGGTTCGTCCATAACTAATACGTTAGAACCTAGAATCATCATTTTTGAAAGCATACAACGTACTTTCTCACCACCAGATAACACGTTAACTTTTTTAACACCTTCTTCACCAGCGAATAACATTCTTCCAAGGAAGCCACGAACATAAGTAACATCCTTTTCCGGTGAGAACTGCATTAACCAATCTACAATCATCTCATCTCCAGAGAAGTCTTTTGTATTATCTTTAGGGAAATAAGAATGATTAGTAGTTACTCCCCATTTGTATTCTCCTTCGTCTGGTTCCATCTCACCAGTAAGGATTTTGAATAGAGTAGTAGTAGCTAAAGTATTAGGTCCAACGAAAGCTACTTTATCTTCTCTTCCTATCATAAAGGAAATATTATCAAGTACTTTTACACCATCAATAGTCTTAGATAAGTTTGTAACAGTAAGAACTTCATTACCGATTTCTCTCGATGGTCTGAAATCGATGTAAGGGTACTTACGGCTTGATGGACGAATATCATCAAGTTCAATTTTTTCAAGTGCTTTCTTACGAGAAGTTGCTTGTTTTGATTTAGAAGCATTGGCACTGAATCGTTGAATAAATTCTTGTAATTCTTTGATTTTTTCTTCTTTCTTTTTGTTAGCTTCTTTCATTTGTTTTACCATTAATTGGCTTGACTCATACCAGAAGTCGTAGTTACCTGCATATAATTGAATCTTAGCATAATCAATGTCAGCAGTATGTGTACAGACTTTGTTTAAGAAGTAACGGTCATGGGATACAACGATAACTGTATTTTCAAAATTAATTAAGAATTCTTCTAACCAACGAATAGCATCGATGTCAAGGTGGTTAGTAGGCTCATCTAGTAACAGAATATCTGGGTTACCAAATAATGCTTGAGCAAGTAATACTTTGACTTTCTCACTACCAGTTAATTCAGACATTAATTTGTAGTGTAATTCGTTATCAATTCCTAACCCGTTTAATAGAGTAGAAGCATCTGATTCTGCTTCCCAACCATTTAGCGTAGCAAATTCACCTTCTAATTCACTTGCTTTAATACCATCTTCTTCAGTGAAATCTTCTTTCGCGTAGATTGCATCTTTTTCTTTCATGATGTCATATAATCTTTTATTACCCATGATAACAGTGCTTAAGACATCAAATTCATCGTATTTGAAATGGTCCTGTTGCAAGAAGGATAATCTTTGTCCTGGTGTAATAACAATATCACCTTGTGTAGGTTCAATCTGTCCTGAAAGTATTTTAAGAAAAGTAGATTTACCAGCACCGTTGGCACCGATTAATCCATAACAATTTCCTTCGGTAAACTTAATATTAACTTCTTCAAAAAGAGCACGTTTACCTAATCTTAGTGTTACATTACATGCTTGTATCATAATTTAAAAACCTTTCTATGTTTTCCTTACTAGTTTTTGCGTTTCCTATCAGTTTAGCTGAATTAAGCCTTGATAAAAATGAATATTTATTCTCAGTCTCTATTTTACCGTATATTTATCATTTTGCAAGTGTTTTTTGTTTCATATAGGGATGGCGTACCTATTTTGGGGATTGTAACAACTTATCTCATAAGCTATAATAGGATTTAATGAAAAGCAAAGTGAAAGCGAGTAATAACATGAATTTGTTAACAATAGATAAAGTAACCAAAAGCTATACAGACAAAATATTATTTAAAGAGATTTCTCTTGGAATTCAAGAAGGAGATAAAATCGGCGTAATCGGTATTAATGGTACTGGTAAATCAACCTTATTAAAGATTATTGCAGGTATTGAAGAAGCAGATACAGGGGAAGTTACAACTGGAAGAAATATTAAGATTGAATATCTTGCTCAACAACCTGAATTCGATATAGCAAAGAATATTCTTGAAAATGTAATGCTTCAAGATCAAGATTCACACGAGAAGGATTGGAACAAAGAAGCAGACGCCAAGGCCATGTTAGATAAATTAGGTATTCGTGATTATGATGGTAGAGTTGATGTGTTATCTGGTGGACAAAGAAAACGTCTAGCACTTGTGCGAGCAATTCTTAATCCAGCAGACATTCTTGTACTTGATGAGCCAACGAACCATTTAGATAATGATATGGCAGAGTGGCTTGAGAAATATCTAAATCAGTACCGTGGAGCGATAATTATGGTTACTCATGATAGATATTTCTTAGATATGGTAACAAATCGTATTGTAGAGATTGACAACGGGAATCTCTACAGTTATGTTGGGGGATATTCTAGCTTCCTTGAATTAAAAGCACAAAGAGAAGAGATGGAACTTGCAACAGAACGTAAGAATAAGAGTTTATATCGTCAAGACCTTGAATGGATGATGCGAGGTGCCAGAGCAAGATCTACAAAACAAAAGGCCCATATTGAACGTTTTGAGCAATTACGTGATAGAGAGAAGCCAAAAGAAACTGCAACTGTCGAGATGAATTCAGTATCTTCAAGACTAGGTAAGAAGACAATTGAATTACATGAGGTTTCCAAAGCTTATGGGGACAAGATTTTATTTCGTGATTTCACCTATATATTCCTTAAAAACGACAGAATTGGAATTATTGGAAAGAATGGTTGCGGTAAATCCACCTTATTAAAAGTAATCAATGGAATTGTGGAACTAGATTCTGGTTATGTAGAGATTGGAGAGACTGTTAAAATTGGTTATTTCTCGCAAGAGAATGAAGAGATGGATCCAAATATTAAGGTTATTGACTATATTAAGAGTGTAGCGGAGTATATCACTACCAATGAAGGTAGTATCACAGCATCTCAGATGTTAGAAAAGTTCTTATTCACAGGAGCTATGCAGTATTCGTTGATTGGTAAGTTATCAGGTGGTGAAAAACGCCGTCTTTACTTATTATATATATTAATGAGTGCACCAAATGTTTTAATTCTTGATGAACCGACCAATGATTTAGATATTCAGACATTAACAATACTTGAGCATTACCTTGATACATTCCAAGGTATCGTAGTAACCGTATCCCATGACCGTTATTTCCTTGATCGTATGGTTAGCCGTATCTTTGCCTTTGAAGGAGATGGTATCGTTAAGCAATATGAAGGTGGATATAGCGACTATCATCTAGCGAAGGGCGATGATGTTACTGAGGAGATGAAACCAGAAAAACCTAAAGAAGAGAAAAAGATTTATCAAAAAGATCGTTCTAACCAAATTAAATTCACATATAATGAGCAGAAAGAGTACGACACAATCGATGATGATATCGCTAAGTTAGAGTCAAAGATTGAAGAAATTGAAGCAGAAATGGTCAGTAACGCATCTAATTATGGAAGATTAAATGAATTAATGAAGGAAAAAGAAGAACTTGAAAATCAACTAGAGGTTAAGATGGAACGGTGGATGTATCTAACAGAACTTGCACAGAAGATTGAAGAGAGTAAGTAGGTAAGCACTTGTAAAACTCTTCTCCGTTCATAAACAATATAAGTGTATGGACTACAAAGAGTTGTGCAAATGCTTAGAAATTCGTAATAGTAAGGAGACTAAGTATGAAGCAATTTAGGGTTAGAAAAGGGAATCCATTACCACTAGGAGTTACAAAAGAAGAGGAGTCGATTAACTTTGCGGTAGTAGCGCCAAATTGTGAAATATGTAAACTTGTGCTGTTGCATAAGAAAAATCAAAAGAAGAATCAAATCGTAATAATTCCGTATGAATATCGTACAGGAGATGTATATTCTATTCTTATAGAGGGCTTACCATATGAAGAATATGAGTATGTGTATGAAATAGATGGACAGGTTATTGTTGATCCCTATGCGAAGATTATTGTAGGAAGAGAAAAGTGGGGAGAACACAGTCATTATTTTGATGCCTACGCAGTGCGTGGTGGGTTTGCCTTTCATACATTTGATTGGGAAGAAGATGCACCTCTTGAGATTCCATATAAGGATTTGATTATCTATAAGATGCATGTTAGGGGCTTCACGAAACACAGCTCTTCGAAAACTGGAAAGATGGCAGGTACGTTTAAAGGAATTATTGAAAAGATTCCTTATCTGAAAGAACTTGGTATTAATGCGGTACTTTTGATGCCTATTATGGAATTTGACGAGATACTTATAGAAGAAAACTATATGCGTGCTCCTGGTGCACATGACAAGAGGGAAGAGAACAATTACGAGTTTATCAACATTGCAAAAGATGAAGGTTCATATCGTGAGACGATGCTAAATGAGATGTATGTTCAGGGGGGGAATACGAAAGAGAAGTTTCGTATTCCATACAGAATCAATTATTGGGGATACAGCAAGAATAATTATTACTTCGCACCGAAAGCCTCATATGCTTACGAACCATCTAATGTAGTTAATGAATTAAAGACAATGATTAAGGAGTTACATCGTGCTGGAATTGAAGTTTTGATGGAGTTTAATTTTACACAGGACTTTACACAACAGTCCATTCTTGATTGTTTATATCACTGGTATTTTACCTACCACATAGATGGATTTAGTGTGAATAATAATGTAGTATCTACTAATATACTATCATCAGATCCTGTGTTATCACATACGAAATTCTTAGCCACTTCGTGGGAAATAAGCAAAAAATATACAGATAGCAATCACAGACCGTATAAGAATCTAGCTGAGTACAATGATGGTTTCCTTGTAGATGCAAGAAGATATCTTAAGAGTGATGAGGAACAAGTGAATGCGTTTGCATATCGTGTAAGAAGAAATCCAGCAGATCATGCAGTGATTAATTACATAACAAACAATAATGGTTTTACACTCATGGATCTTGTTTGTTATGATGTTAAGCACAATAATGTAAATGGTGAAGAAAACAAGGACGGAACAGATTATAACTACAGTTGGAACTGTGGAACAGAAGGAAAGACTGGTAAGAAGAAAATCAAAGAACTTCGCAGACAGCAGATAAGAAATGCTTTGGTTATGTTATTGTTAAGTCAGGGAACACCTATGATTATGATGGGAGATGAGTTTGGAAATTCTCAAGAAGGCAATAACAACGCGTATTGTCAAGATAACGCTATCTCTTGGCTTAATTGGAATAATAGAAAACAAAATGAAGATATCGAAAGTTTTGTCAAAGAATTAATTCAACTTCGTAAAGGACAAGGAGTATTTGGAAGAGAGCAGGAATATCGTATGATGGATTATCAATCATGTGGATGTCCAGATATGTCATATCATGGGACGAAAGCTTGGTATCCTGATTTTTCATACTATAGTCGTGTATTTGCTGTTATGTATTGTGGTCGCTATGCGTCAAAAGAGGATAACAAATTAGATTCCTATCTTTATATAGCATATAATATGCATTGGAAAAATCATGAGTTTGATTTACCACAATTACCAATGGGGCTATGTTGGGAGGTATATATCGACACAGCAAGAATGGAAGAGAATCATATACGTGAGAATAACCGTTTCGTTCAAGTTGCTCCTCGTTCAATTGTTATATTAAGGAGTGAGATAGGAAAGGAGGAGCCTTGTGAGCGTATTTGTATTAAAGGTAATAGCGATACTAGCAATGTTCATTGATCATATTGCAGCAGTATTTGTAGACGATAGTACTAAGCTGTATTTGTTAATGAGAGGCTTTGGTAGAATTGCGTTCCCAATCTTTTGTTTTCTAATTGTAGAAGGATATTTCCATACAAGAAATGTGAAGAAATATATGTCTAGATTGGCTGCATTTGCAATTATATCAGAGATACCATTTGATTTATGTTTTTATAAAGAGTTGTTTTATTGGCAACACCAGAATGTATTCTTTACTTTGCTATTAGGACTTGTTGCAATCTATGCAATAGAAGAGTTAAAAAAACGGTATTCAGCGTCTTACCCGAAAAGTGTAATATCACAATTCGTAGTAGTTATGCTTGCAATGACAGCTGCCTGGCTTTTATGCACCGATTATAATATGTTAGGAATCTTAATCATCATGGCATTCTATATAAATCGAGGAGACAGGATACAGACTGCAATATCATTTTTTATAGTAACTATTTGCTTAGGAAATGTGCTACAACTTCTTTCCGTATTGGCACTGATTCCAATATATATGTATAATGGAAAAAAAGGACCAAGTATGCGTTATGTATTCTATGTGTTCTATCCAGGGCACTTGCTGATATTGTATGCAAT
>NZ_CBDLAM010000104.1:0-13711 GCF_965301125.1 Anaerosporobacter sp.
ACGAAATATTTTAGGGTGTATAGTTTTATTACTATTTTCCATCTCTTTAGTTGGACTAAAATCTGCTTTGAATAAGATGTATTTTAATCAAATGTATCTAATTCAGTAAGTTTTTTCTTAATTCGTAAGAACCCAGGTTCATTTCTAATAAAGTCTAAATCTTTATCATTTTCAAATGTCTTCTTAATCATATCCTTGAACATACTATGTCCAGGATCTTCATTAAATTTTTTATGGGAATATAATTTTGATTCTTTTATACAATATATTTCTTTGACACCAGAAATTAATTCTTCTGCGAGCCTTAGAGTCTCTTTGATATCTTTCTTTTCTACTGCTATCATAAAATCTGAAGAATTTGCGATATATTGGCCTAATTCAAAATTCTTTGATACTAAACGAGCAAGTTTGGCATAGTGCAACGCATCATCGTACTCCTTCTGCTTACATTTTAGCTGAATAATTTGCAACAGGCTTGTAACAATAGCGGATGCATTCTGATATAGTAATTCCTCATGTATCTCATAAACTTTATCGTAGTTTTCCTGAGTACCGTATATGTTTGCTTGGAGTATTCGCTTATCAAATCCAATCGATGGCATTTTGTCGAGTAACTTTTGTGCTTCTTCATATTTACCATTGGTGATATAATCCTGACATAATGATACGGTTGCCATGTTTGACAACTCTTTATCGTCACCAAAAGCAACTACCTCATACCACGCTGTAATCTGTTTTTTATACGTCTCTTTATCTTCAATTTCTTCCATTAAAACATATACATTCAAAAGCTGGGCAGAATTTAATATTAATTTATCACAACTTGGATATTCCTTAATTAACCGGGATACTTTCTCAAAGGATTTCATAAAACCTTCTGTTGCTATTTCTTCTGAGAGCTCTATAATGATCTTATCAATTTCCATATCGCTTAGTTCATCATGAAAAGAGAGTAGCGTATCTACATCCGTCCTTAAGAATCTTGCTAAAGGTGCTAATAGAGTAATATCAGGATAGGATATACCGTTCTCCCACTTATTTACGGCAGGTGCTGTCACGCCAAGATAATTTGCTACTTGCTCTTGTGTTAGATGTTGTTCTTTTCTATACTTTCGTATTAATTCATTTATTTTCATAATTATATCTCCCATTCTTAATAGTAACAAAGGCCTTTGCTATTTATAGAATAGCAAAGACCTGTTATGCTAACAAGTGAATTGTTGTTACTTTTTATTCACAAAATATAACCAATGGTTAATTTTTAATTCAATATTTTTTCCATACAAACAGATTCCGTCATATTAACATATGGCCCATAATTTTCTATAACATGATATCCTAATCCTTGATATAGATGCATTGCGTTTACAAAAGGTTTTCCTGTTTCAAGAATAAGCTTCGTATATCCTTTGTTCTTCGCTAATTCTTCTAGTTTTTTTAGAATAACACGACCATATCGTTTGCCACGATAGGATTCATTAACAAAAACTCTCTTTATTTCGGCTTTTTCTTTATCATATTGCTTGAAACTCCCACAACCTACTGCTCTATCACCCTCCATTATCAGTACAACATCATGAATATCTTGCAATGTATTATATTGCACATATTGTACACGCTGCTTTTCTCCGCCTACCAAATCATTAAGGCATTCATCTAATTTCTGACATAGAAGAATGAATCTCTTATCCGTTCCATCAGTAACTAATACTTCCATCTTTATCACCTCACTATTTATAATTATAACCCTTTTTCTCTTAATCCACTTACTAATTCCACATAAAACTCTCTAACATCAAAGTTTTTAATGTTTTCACGGTTTAGGTCAATCATATCACCATGTGATATACCGCGGTTACCTTTCAAAGTAACAAATCTGTAGTTTTCTCCCCATTGAAATGAATTTTCGCCAACTAATCCATCATTGGCTCCATCAAAATATTGCACGAATAGATACGTAAAATTTAAAGGAAATTTACCACTTAGGGCTTTATTAAGCTTCGAACCGATGCTTTGGTAATATACATTATCAACATCAGGTACCATCTCATTTCTTTGCTGACATGCATTGGAAGTTAAGTCATAAACCGCTTCTAAGAAGTTCGGATTGGTATCACCTAATTTCTTTAACGTGTTGTTGTAAACCTTAGCGATAGAGTCTTGCCTTTCTTGTGAGATCTTGTTTAAAAGATAATCTGCAAACTCACACCCCCTATGAGGTGTATTGATTGTAGTAAGGGAAGCTACGTACTGGTCAGCACCAAGTAATGAAATTGCATATCTACAGTCTAGCCCACCTTTGGAATGGGCTATAATATTAACTTTCTCACAATTTGTCTCTTCTACAATTTGCTTAATCCGATCAGTCAATTCCTTTGCACATTCTACTACAGAAGCTGCAGATTGATGATTTCCATAATAAACAGTGGCTCCGTTTTCTTCTAATACTTTTGGTATACGGCCCCAATAGTTAAGATAACTAGAATCTCTGAAGAAAACACCATGAACTAATAATATTGGATACTTCGTAGCACAAATTCTGTCATTCCCTCTCTTTTGATTTCGAAGAATCATATCATTCTCAAACCAAGTTTCATCACTTACTTTTTTAATTATAATTGATAATACAATTAGATTAAGAATAGGTATGAAGCCACACAAAAGTCCAACAGCTCTCCATCTAATACCTAGTTGAACCGAGGTTGTATAAACTCGTATAATACCATTCCAGAATATAACGGATTCAAGCAGAATAACGAATATGGTATTGATAATCCATAATCTAGGAGAACTGCTTATTGAGCCAATTGGTAATTTCCCAACAAAACCTATGATTGAATATACCACAGAAGCCGTAACGGAAATCAAAAATGCACACAACAAGTCACAACCATTACCACAGATACGTAGTCTCTTTGTTTGGAGTTTGCGGTTATACAAAGAAGGATTGATATTGATTAGTAAATATAAAATAATTAATACGACAGTTAATAGCATTGGAACCTTATGTATCTTTGATATAGAATATATATTTCCAATCAAAAATATAATAATAGATAGTATAATTGTTTCTAATGTTTTAATAAAATATTTCATACCTTTACCCCTTATATGATTAGTTTAGTTATGTTTCACTTATGCGGATACTTAACGTTATACTTTTCAATTTTTAGTTACACATGGGAACCTTCTGAACTTCCAATTCTAATATCTAAGAAACGATTACCATAATCTAAGGTCCAACTTTTTCCCACGAGAATGTCAACTCCAAGCAAGCCATTAATTTGTTTGTTTTCTGTAGGAAATACTTGTCTGTCAATAGCCGAAACTTGATTTAACGTAACTAATTCCCCGCAAATAAGGAAAGAAAAATCTTTAACAATACGAACGTTCTCTTCTTTGATCCCATCAACACCAGAAATCAAATCTGAACCCTCAGAAGAATTGGAATATATATGGTACATACGATCACCAAGAATACTTTCTGTGTTACCAGTATCTAAACCAAATACTTCTTCTTTTCCATTCATTATTACACGAAGAATTGGCATGTTGTCCCAATCTTTCATATTAGATGATACTTGTTCTTGCATGGATTTTGACATATTGATACAGTTTTCATTCTTGTTATATTGCCACTTGAAGTGTTGGATAATATCCCAACCTAAGAAGCCATTAATTATAAGATGATTTCCATTCTCAGTTTCTCCAAAATCCAATTGCTCATCTTCTACTACAATCACGTGTAGGTCTTCTATGGTTATCTCACCTATCTGTATTACTGGAATAATAGCTGTATTAGCTGTAAAGATACTTCCAGCATTACCGGCACCTTTTACGGTTTCAGAACTTAGAATAGCGTTTAATCTAGCAGCTGTTGTTTGATTCACCAACGTCATCGTCGCACCAGTATCAAAAACAAACGGAATATGTAAGTTATCTAGTGCGATCGGTATTAAATACAATGACTCAATATGCTGTACTTCTAATGTACTAGTAGTGTTCTTAAAATTTATTTTCATAAATACGCTCCTACAAAAGTTTAATTTAAATAATTATAGCTTGTTTTTATGTAAAAAACAAGAAACTCCATGATAATGTAGCAAAGTTAATAATATGAAAAAAGTTCTAGTAGAACTTATGTTTGCTATTTGTTATAATAGAACTTGCCAAATTAAAGAAATGTATGCTAACATACTTTAAATTTGTTATGCCATTTAATACATATAATTACTAAGGAGAAAAAATTGATTTACGATATATTTAATACGAAACAAGATAATTTACCAACTAGTGTGCAAAGTTTTTTACTTTACCTGGGAACAATCAAGGGAAAATCAACTAATACAATTGAAGGCTATAAGAGTGATTTAACAATCTTCTTTCGCTTTCTATTGCTATATAAACAAAAAGTGCCTGGTAACACTCCATTTGAAACCATTGATATTAGAAATATTGATTGTTCTTTTATTGATTCTATTCAATTGAACGATTTGTACGCATTTCTTTTATTTGTTGAGAAATATAGAAATAATGGAACGTATGCTAGAGCAAGAAAGGTTGCTACACTAAAATCATATTACAACTATTTGTATTCAAAAGAAAAAACAATTTCTCATAACCCTGCCATCGAGCTTGAATCACCAAAGATTCAAAAACGCCAACCTGTGCATCTTTCTTTAGATCAAAGTATTAGTTTATTGGAATCCTTGGATAGGAATAAGAAAAACTACACTAGAGATTATTGTATACTTACACTATTTCTTAACTGTGGTCTTCGTCTCTCAGAACTATGTAGTATTCAGATATCAAGAATTAGTGATGACATTCTCACGATTATAGGAAAAGGAAATAAGGAAAGAACTGTGTATCTTAATGATGCTTGTTTAGCTGCATTAAAGGAATATCTAGAATTAAGATTGAACATTGAAACAGAATTACAATATAAAGATGTGCTTTTTCTGTCAACACACAAAAAGCCGATTCGTCACAGATCAGTAGAAGTTTTGGTTAAGAAATATATTATACAATCGGGTATTACTGATGCGCATAAATATACTCCTCATAAATTACGACATACTGCGGCTACCATCATGTATCAGAATGGAGTTGATATAAGAAAATTACAAACTATTCTTGGACATGAAAGTATTTCTACAACAGAGATCTATACTCATATTAATGATAATGCCTTACGTGAAGCTGTCAAATCAAATCCGCTAGGTAAAATACGTTCGAAATAATCGTAGCTATCATATTTTAAGGTTATAATCTGTTTAAACAAGCAATTTATATGCAGTATTTCATATATTAATAAGAAATAAAAATTAAAGAGGCGTTATGCATAGTTTTAATCCATTTGAAGAAAGACCTTTACCAATAGAAAAAACCTTTATGGATTGGAACACGATATATCCATGTCCATATAATAAGGAGACAGTAGATCCTTACACGAAATGTCGTATCGTACTTATGAATGGTACAGAATTTGAAGCTCAATGGTTTACTCGTAATTTTTCGAGACATTGTACTGACAATGATTTGAGAAGGGATTTAGCATTAATAAGAAGAATTGAACAACAACAGCAAAGAAGAATCAGCTGTTTGAAGCCAAAAGATGAATCCACCCTTGAACATACCATAACATATGAACAACTTGCAGTAGACCTAACTGCTGTCCTTGCAAAACAAGAATCAGATTGCAATGTTAAAAATGCTCTTAATTTTGCCTTACTTGAAGATTTCGATCATCTCTATCGTTATTCTAACCTTCTAGATTACGAATACGGTATTTGTCCAGAGAAATTAGTTGGTTGTTATACAGAAATTACACCTGCTAGGCCTACCATATCAGAACATCGTCATCCAGTTGATAGTATATTTACACATGTATGCAATGACACAGCTTCTATACTTACGAAACTCAACATAGGTATTATCACCGCAGCTGAGCAACAGACCATGAATTTCTATATGAACGTTGCTGCACTATATGACAAATCAGATTTAGGACGTAGACTTTACCAAGAAATTGGTATGATTGAAGAAGAACATGTTAGCCAATATGAAAGTCTAAAAGATCCCACTGCAACATGGCTTGAAGATCTCTTAATGCATGAATATACAGAATGTTATCTGTATTATTCCTGTATGCAAACAGAATGCGATAGACGGATCCGTCGCATATGGGAAGATTGTCTCGTTCAAGAAATTGCCCATCTTCACAAAGCAAAGGATTTGTTATGGAAATATGAATGTAAGGAGTGGCAACAAGTAATTCCATGTGGAAACTTCCCAGAGCTCTTATGCTTACGTCCTAATATTGATTATGTTCGAGGCATAATTGAAACAACAACAGGTAATACACAAAGAAAGGAATGTGTAGTTCCACTGTGTGAACTATCTTCCAATGATCCATTTTTTTGCTATCAAAACATTGTAAATCATAATGTTAATTGTGTAGCTAGCCATAATGTAATTGATCGTTATATCAAATGTAATGGACAGGATTATCGATTCGAAACTGCACCTAATCCATTATGTGTTCTACAAAATCGTTGCAAGGATAACACAACTCTTGCCCGTATTCCTTCTGAAACACCTGCTGATACACAAGTATGTGGTACTACAAAAGGGGATTGTAGATGTAAAATGAATACAGAGGATGGACCTGTTAGCTTTTAATTACTAATATGTATTAACTTATCAATATGAAAAGATAGTATCAAACATATATCGATACCAAAATAATAGTTGTTTGATACTATCCAATGAAATAAATAAAATCAATATCCTTGCAATCTTTTGTCAAACACATTTTTTAATGATACTAGATTATTTCCTTTTAGTACAATGGAATATACATGGACTTTACGAAATATCCAACCGTCTTTCCATTGTAGGATGTGAAAGGAATAAGAAAACTCTTCTCCTATACTGAAAGGTTGCTCCTCTAAAATTGTTACATTATATTTGTGCTCTAATGTCTCTTCCAGTCGTTTACGGCAGTACGAAATCAACTGATTTTCTTCCTCTGTAAAACTTCTTTCTTTATATTTTCTCGAAGCCTGATCTATCTTATTACGAAGTAAATCAATCACCCTTTTATGCTTAACCATCTTTAGCATCTTAGTCAACATCCATTCGATTCTCTTTGACGGTTGCTTCTTATATCGAATCAACAACTTTTCTAAAGAAGTATCCTTTACTTCCTTTGCTAATTCTAAGAAAGCATCTATTCCTCGTTCTGTTGAGATGAACTTATCTTGCTTTTCCCAAGAAACACTAATATAATTTCGAAGTGGTGCAAATTCGTAAAATGAAAGTAACGTAAGCTCTTCTTGATTACATACTTTATCACCAAGAAACGCATATTTATCTTGTAAAATCCCTAGTCGGTAGGTAATCTGTCTTAGATATTCATCTCCCTTTACCCAGAAGTGTCCAATATTATGATATTGATAAAGATTGTTTTCAAGCTTTAATTTTGAAAATCGTATGGTAAAAGTATTACTCTCCCCTTGTCTTACGATTAACATATAGTCTTCACCAATACGATCTAGGCTTCCCTCTATTGTATCTTCATTATCATTCTCATATTCACCTGTTAAAACGGCATTATCAAAAACTAAAAAACTTTCAATAGCGTCATTCATCATATACACAACAAAATACTGCTTCTCTTCTTTTTTTTCCAATAATTCAAAGACTTGCTCTTTAAATAATTGAGCCAGGTATATAAATTCCTCTGGACATTCCTCTTTTAGTCCTGGTAAAAATGATTTATATTGCTTGTAGTGATCTAAATTCATAGGTTTCTTTCTTAATCCTTAATTATCTTTTTTATTATAAGAAAAATATTTTCTTAGAGTATTATACTATCGGTGTTAATCTATTCTTTCAATTGTATATTTAGAGTATTACTCAAATTATCTTTATTGAGGTTAATAATAAATAATCAAGTAAATGTATTCATTTTTACTCCTCATCTACTTTTAAGTCCATAAAGTAGAAAAGCAAAACTCTAGGTAATGTAGATTTGCTTCTTAGTTGACGTACTATGACTAAGAAACAATAGCGAAACATCTATAGTACTTCTTAGTGTGTACCACATAACCTAGGAATGCGAGGCACGGAAGCCGAGCAAGCCTTCGCTGAGGCAGGATGCCGAATCTAAGGTGTTTCCGTACCATTTAGCCAACCATAATGTACACACTTAGAAGTACTTAGATGTGTAGCGTGTTTCGTGTCATAGTACGCCAGCTAAGAAGCTATGTAAAGTATACAGAGTTTTGCCTCAAAATATTTAAAAATAATCAGAAAAATATGGTGATTGCTGTTCTATAGCATCTTCAAGCATGTCAACAATTTCAGAGCTACATTCAATACGTCCAATCTTATGAAGGTAATCTGGACGTTTATAGCCCATTAACATTGTAGTCATTGTTTGAATATTAATGGAATCCGTTGTTTTTTTCGTAGAGTGTGTAACCGTTCCCTTACCATCATGAGTAATGCGTAAGGTAAAGGTACCTTGATTCCATGCGAGTAAAGGATCATTCAATATGAATGTCCACTCACGGTCAACCGTATCTGGTTTGAATGGGTATTGTTCTATAAATTTCTCAAAATCAACAATTCTAGCCATAAAGTATGGCGCGATGCTTTCTTTAATATCACCATCTTCTAGCAAGAAAGATAAAGGTTCATCTGTAAATGTATTACCAATGACCTTATTAATCATAGAAAAATGTGCACCAACAAAGTTCCATAGACCGATTCTCGCATCTTCATTTATAAAAATCATATCTTTTATATGGAATACATCATCTGCAATCCAATATATAACATAACCATCTGCTTCATTATCATCGTTATAGTAAACAGCTGCCATTAAATCATCGGAATCCCATAACCAATATTCATTCCATGCTAAATCATCACGTAATAGTGCTCCATGTGTTCTAAGAGCAAATCTATTATAAGCCTCTTTCACTTCCGCGCTGTCAGTTGATACACGCCTGACTTCACCTGCTACTTGACGATTCTTAGGCAACTGATAATCTTGTATCTCATAGGTTATCTTATCCGATATGATTTCCCAGCCCTTTCTTCTGTAATACGGTATAGAATACGGGTAAAGGAAGGATATATATTGCTTACGCTCTCTCATATCGTTTAATGTTTGATATAATAATTTATGCATAAGACCTTGATTGGTATACTCTGGATAAGTACCAACCCCTGTAAGTCCGCCCATTGCATAAGTATGACCAAATATACGAACTTTCATTGGGTATACAGCAACTTGAGATATCAAGTTATCACCATCAAACTACCCTAGTACATCAGCTTTTTTCAGGGTAGGGGATTTAGCACGAATCATTTCTTTCTCTTCCCAACCTATTTGGTGTAATTCGTTATCGGTAACTTGGAATACATAACGTAATAATTGATTGTATTGTTCAAGGTATTCAATACCTACACTTTTAAGTTTTAGTCGTTTCTTGTCCATAATTGAATCCTCACTTTATATATGTTATCTACTCTTGTGATTCGAATGAAGGAATATCATTTGCATCTTTTGGTAAAGTATGAACAACATCTAGATATTTCATACTTGCTTTTGCCTCCTCGTGATTGTAAGTGAAACCCAATTTTAGTGCTATCTCATTAGCCACTTCATTGAATAAATCACACATACCAAATACACTACTCCACAGATGATCGAGATTACCATCAGAATATGTATCTATAAATCTAGTATACATTTCATCAGATAGATAACGTTTCAGAAATTTCCCTGATTTTCCAACACTACAGGAAAAACCAGTATTAATACCAATTTTCCATGACAATATGTTAATGAGAAGAGGCCTGATTTCGAAGTTTATCATGTCCATGACATATGGAATTTCATCACGCCAAAGTCCTTTAGCAACATTGTTCAAACACCACCAAAAGTTGTTACAATCACAACGAAAATATATTTCTGTAGGCTTTTTTACATGGTAATCTATGTCTGTTGAATCTAGAATCTGTGGTAGGATATTATCCTTATCTAATAGTATCTTGCATAACTTGTCATTAAGTATGTCACTCTTTGCATAGGAAATAGAATTCACATGTAAGTCAATTCGGTTACCATCTTTGAATATAACAAGCCATCCATATGTATCTTCAATATGGCATTCCCTACCGCGTAATTTGTCCATTTTTTCAGGTGTTTGCATATATAAGGGCTCACCAAATTTGTAAATCCAATCTTCTGCTTCATAGAATGGTTTGGTATCTGTTACTACATAAACAATATCATAGTCTTGAAAAATATCTTTTGGAACATTGGGATTGGTTCTTGAACCATTCATATAAACTGCACGAACACGGTCGTCTTGTTTGGCGATATCTACTATCATCTGATACATTTCTGATTCTGTACGCATAACTACCTCCAATTACTATCACAAAGAGTGGAATTAAAATATAGTTAGTTAACTATAACAACTAGTAACTAACTATATTATACTAAATTATGAATTTAACTCAAGTTAAAAATAGTTCGTCGAATATAGCGTTAAGATTATTAATATTGGTTTCTGTGTATGTATCGTGTTGTAATGTATATCCTGCATCCTCCAGTAATGAAAGAATACCATCCCTGTCTGTAAGAATTGTTTTTGCATTATTAGCTACACTATTCCAGGAAGCTGCTAAGTCTTCCATGGATGTAATGATATCTTTATTATCAGTCATCCAAGTCTTAGTTGCTTCTTTTAGGGTATCCATGTCTGTCATCGGTGCATAATCTTCTAACCAATCCAATAATTCTCCTGCAGCTCTCGCACTTTTTAAAGAGGAACCTGCTGTACCTGGAGCTGCATTATAGATGTCAGTAAGTAAGGTATTCCATGAATCCATATCTGGTCCAGCGAAGAGCATAGACTTTGTATATACGCGATCAAAAGGTGTAATATCACCATCTTTCAGGCTAATAGATGGATTAAAGGTAATACTATCATTGTTATAGGTAACTGTAACCTGTGAAGAAGGAACAATATCACTAGGGTTACACTTCAAAAGTAGAGGTTTTGTAGTAGTGAGAATATCTTCTGTAGGTTTTAATTCCCCATTATTGTTTAATTCAGCCTTTGAAACGACTACTTGTGTATTCAGATATTTGGGAAGTATCAGATACCATTCGTTGCCATCTGCATCTGCACGTTCTAAGTCATCTATAGAATCAAAGGATAGGTTTATATTATTTGTATTAAATAATTGAGTAGCGTTTTCTTTTGCTTCCTCTTCAAAATAGCCAAGAAAATAAACGGCACAAAGGGTATCTTCGTTATCATCTACGATTGTATAGTATGTATTTAATGTACTAGTATTTAGAGAAGAGGCTGTATTTGATGAAGAATCTGAATTTGTATCTTGCTTTTTTGAGGAGTTAGTAACAGATGCATCCTCATTTGTATTGCTTTGCTTGTTGGTACACGCACTTATGGCTATTACGAAAGTGCAAATAACTAGTAATATTGTAAATTTAATTTCAATTTGCTTTTTTGTAAGATATGTTTTCATAGCGGATTCTTCTTTCTATGTTCTTTTATATAGTATATTACTTAGTTTTAATAAGGTGTTGAATTATTACAATAATCATTGTTCCAAATGCATAGCACAGAATGTCCTTCAAATCAAAGGTTGATCCTAATACTATGCGTAAAACCTCAGAATTTACACAATCTAACAAACTCGCAAAATTAAAATACTGTAAAATCTCAATAATAGTTGAAAAACCAAAGAGAAGGTACGGCAGTCTATGTATGTGTTCTGGTATAAATATTCTTATAAAAGTATAAAGAAGTCCTATAACTAGAACATCCCCAATATATGGCCTGATAAGGGTATCATGGATATATAAGGCAATTACTATTTCAATAATCATAAGTACTATAAAAGATATTAAGTAGAGTAACCTCTTTTTATTTATCGTATTAATAGCTTCATTATGCATTATATATCCCCTTTATAGTTAAAGTAATAAACTAAATGTTCCAACCACAATACAAACTAAACCAATTGTGGCTTTTTTCGTTAACTTCTCATTAAACACAAGATAAGAGAATACAATTGTTACGAGTATACTTAACTTATCTATAGGAACAACAATACTTGCATCACCAGTTTGTAATGCACGGTAATAACAGAGCCATGAAGCACCAGTTGCAAAACCTGATAAGATAAGGAAAATCCAACTTTTACGGTCTATATTCTTGATTGTATCTTGCTTTTTAGTAACGAATACTACTAGCCATGCCATGATTAATACCACAATTGTTCTGATTGCGGTACCTAGTGTTGAATTCACCTCTTCCATTCCTATTTTACCCAGAATAGCGGTTAAGCTCGCAAATATAGCTGAGCCAAATGAATAGAATAACCAGCCTTTATGTGTTTGTTCATTTGTAGTCGTATTTTTTCTTTGAATCATTAGGTAGGTTCCAATGCCGATAGAGATTACCGCAAAACATTTTATTAGGGAAAAGATTTCTCCTAGAAAAATTACTGCTAATATCATTGTCATTATAGTGCTTGATTTGTCGATTGGTGTTACTTTATTGACATCTCCAATTTGTAAAGCACGGAAATAACATAACCATGATGCACCAGTTGATAGACCTGACAAAATTAAAAATACCCATGTTTTTGTAGAGAGATTACCAAGTTCATGATAGCAACCAGTTATGATTACCATAATCCATGAAAAAAATAAAACAACTATTGTTCTTAAAGCTGTTGCTACGTTGGAATCTGTATTTTTGATACCACATTTGGCTAATATTGCAGTAAGACCAGCAAACAAGGCAGAACCAAGAGCAAATAAAATCCACATATACACACACCTCTAATTACTTAATTTTACTTAATAACTCAAATATCTATAAATATAATACCCCCTTTATTATCAATAGTCAATTAATAAGAAAGGCCCGTATAAGAACATACATCTATTCTTATACGGTAAATTTATTATATATATTTATGACTCTTCTGCCTTAACACCATTCATCTTTTAGAATAGCGTATTCATATGTATCACACCAGATAGGATTACCTTCTTGATCTGTTTTGAAATAAATGTTTTGACGTAACGTTCCCTCTCTACGCATACCAAGACGCTCTAATAGTTTCCATGATTGCGTATTTAAAGGATTGCACATGGCAATTACTCTTCTAGCACCCCATTCCTTGAATGCAACATCTATAAGTTTTCTGGTTGCTTCCGTTGCATATCCATTGCCTTGATATGCTGCATTGAAAACATACCCCACTTCCCATGTGTCAAAGTCTTGTTTTGCAATATATACATTACCGATTAATTTGTTATTTTCTTTTAAACAAACCCCATAAAAACAATCATTACTGGAACGATTAATTGCCTCTTGTTCGGCTTGTTCTAATGTAAATGTTTCATAAGGCTCAAATTTTACTACTTCCTCATCCGATAGATATTCATAAAGATCTTCTCCATCTTGTTCTGTATATCTACGGATTAATAGTCGTTCTGTTTCGTGTGTAATCATTGTTATTATCCCTTCTGTATGCAAAGAAAGATAGCTAAATCCTATGCACATTATAAAAGTCTTTTAAATCTTTTTTCATATCCTCTGATAATCAAGATTTCTATATACCTACAATAACACCTTCTAGA
>NZ_CBDLAM010000105.1:0-13512 GCF_965301125.1 Anaerosporobacter sp.
TCATAAAGCAATTTACATGATTAATCTGATATGCTCCTAATGTCATTAAGTTAAGTAAAAAAGAACGCTTGCATCCATAAAAGAAGATGTAAACGTTCTTTTTTAGATTTGATAATAATCCACAAGCAACAATAAAAACTACCAGTAGGAAGATTCCTACTGGTAGAAAAAATTTATATTTTTTATTAGTTTACAAGACGGTAGGCAGTTCAAATCAATATAAGTTCTTTATTTGATGATTTTACTTTTACTTGGCTGGATTTACAGTTGAAGAGGAACTAACATCTACTTTTATTGCATACCCTCCAATTGTTATTGTCTTATTTTGAACTAATTGCCATGCTTTAGCATAAGAAACTCCACTACCTGATGGTGCAGGAGCAGTATCGGTAATTGGTGATCCAGAGTATGTCCCAAGTCTATAAACCCAATAACGTAAAGAGTATAGTGAGCATTCAGCTTTGATTTGGTCTGCAGTAGAAGAGTACGAACAATATACAGCTGATTTATAAGTACCTTCATATGCAATCTCTGCAATAAATGTATGAATATACTCTAGAAATCGACTACTTAATGTTCCTCCTTGTTCAACATCAAGGTAAATATACGTTCCGCTGCTAAAACCTGCATTTTTTGCTAATTGAATTGCGTACTGTGCTCCAGATGTTGCCCTAGCTGACGTTAAATCTGCATCAGTAGACTGCTGGCCAACATAAATTGGGACTAAGTTATATCCCATATTTTCAAGTGTTGTCTTTTTACTCATCCAACCTGTATCTGAATGAGAATCTGCCGGTGCCAGATAAAAACCTGTCCATTTAATGTTTGAGTTGTTTTTCCATGCTTTCATTTGAGTATCTCCTGGATATCCAGAGACATCAATACCCCAGTATGCCATATTAATTTCCTCGCTTTCTGATATTTTGTATGTTTTTAGTTACGTTATAGAAAAAGTAAAAAAAGAAATTTTTGTAAACTATATATTGATAAATTTACAAATAAAAACTATACTTATACTAGAAAGGAGAGAACCATTAAAATTGATTCATAATTATGATAATATTTGATTTAAGACACTGATGAAAATGTTAATGAGAAAATAGAATAGAAAGGAAAAGTATAATTAAATAAATCATATAAGTAAGAATATGAAGCAATGTATAGTAAGATATACCAAACTAATGTTCATAACTACTAGTTTACTTATCTTTTTGTGTTCGTGTAATAATTCGGTAGATAATACTCGTGATTCTATTGAGTTTGAAAAAGTATATTCTGGATTTATTATGTGCGATTCTGATATGACAAACGAATATAAAATGTCTGATTATTATATTATCACAAACGAGAAAGACTGGGAAAGATGGAATAGTAAATATACACTCAAATTTCCATACTTCCAAGACGAACTTGATTGGGATCAGTATTGCTTAATAACATATGCATGGGTAGGTGCTAAAGATTTTGGAAATACTATTGATGATATTGATACTCTAGATTTCGATAACGATGGCGTTTTAACGATTACTTATGATAGCAACCCTAAAAGCTCTATATATGCGTTTGATACTACAGATATAAGACACGTAGCTATTGAAGTTATAAAAATTAAAAAGTCCGATTTACCATCAAATGTTCGATCTTCCTACTATGAATATTCAACTGAATCTAATTAATTAGACAGCAAATGAAACAGGAATTAACGGGAATTCTTTTGTATCAGACAAGAAAATAGTGGTAAAAGGCTATACACCTAAAAACACTTAGGTGTATAGCCTTTTTGTTTTACGTACTACTTACTACTTAAATACTTTTCAATGTTCTCCATAGCTGCTTCTTCATCAGTTCCATCAGCTATAACAGTAACTGATTCACCAGCTGCGATAGCAAGACTCATCATCCCCATAATGCTCTTAGCGTTAACTTTCTTCTCTTCGCTTTCTACATAGATTCTACTTTCGTATTGGCTAGCAACTTGAACAAGTAAAGCTATAGGTCTTGCTTCTAAACCAGATGGAATCTTAATTGTTATTTGTTTTGTAATCATAACTTATCCTCCTTATGTTCCCTTAAGTTATCTGCAATAATACTTAATTTTCTTAATCTATGATTAACTCCTGATTTACCAATTGGTATGCTAAGCATTTCTCCTAATTCCTTCAAGGATGCTTCCGGGTGAGCCAATCGAAGGGTTGCTATCTCCTCTAATCCTTCATCTAATTCACCAAATCCAATTAACTTTTTGATAAATAGGATATCTTCCACTTGCTTAGAAGCAGCGGCAACAGTCTTATTAATATTTGCAGTTTCGCAATTAACTTGCCTGTTAATAGAATTTCTCATTTCTTTTAATATTCGTACATTCTCTAAATTCATCAAGGCAATATGTGCCTCCATTACATTTAATATGTCGACAATTTGAGAACCTTCCTTTAGATAAACTACAAAATATCGTTTTCGTTGAACAATTTTTGCTTCAATACCAAATACATCTAACATCTCGCGTAACTGAACTGCTTTTGACCTTGTTGGTAACGCAATTTCAAAGTGATATGATTTACTCGGATCACTGATAGAGCCAGATGATATAAATGCTCCTCTAATGAATGCTCTTTTGCAGCAAGTATTTTGAACAACAATATTATCAACTATAGATAGATTTTCTTTAATTTCACCATATTCAGTTATTAGCCTTGTTGCTCCTAATATATTCTTAGCAACTTCAGGATCTTTTACTATGACACTATATATAATTCCCTTTTTTAAGGTTTCATCTGAATCATTTTGGGCTTTTTTTCGTCTTACTAATATCTCAGGTTTTATATTAAAGGCTGCTATTAATAAGTTTTGAAACTTTCTAGCTACAGTAAGATTTTCAGAATGGATCTTAATCCTATATTCATCTCTTACAGAAATAGAAATTCTACCACATAAACTAATGATGGCAGCAACTTCTGCTATTTGACAATGTCTAGCCGAATTAATTTGCTTTGATAATTCTTCTTTTACATCTTTTGAAAATGACATTGCTATTCACCTCAGACTAGCTTTTTTTAAGCGCATCTTTCTTAATATCTCTATGTTCGACTTTAATTCCATATTCTAATTTAGATAATCGATTACCTAAAGCATTCGCAATGGTTACAGAGCGATGCTTGCCACCTGTACAACCTATACCTACGACTAATTGATTCTTTCCTTCTTCTATATAATTAGGAATTAAGAATTCCAGCATATCTTCTAACTTGTCAAGAAACTCTTTGGCTTTTGGCGATGACATAACATACTCAAAAACCGGTTTTTCATTCCCTGTCTGCGGTTTTAGCTCCGGTATATAATACGGATTTGGTAAGAATCTTACATCAAATACCAAGTCACAATCCATTGGAATACCATACTTAAATCCAAAAGAGAGAATTGTTATATATAAGTTCCCGTATTCCTGTTCCTGAACAAAGATTTTATCAATTTCACTTTTAAGCTCACGAATTAATAGATGGCTTGTATCTATTATAAAGTCTGCTTGTTTTTTTAGAAATTCTAATTTCTTTCTTTCTATCTCAATCCCTACATCTACTCTACCGGTTCCTGATAGTGGGTGGTTTCTTCTTGTTTCTTTAAAACGCTTCACAAGGACTTCATTCCCAGCATCAAGGTAAAGAATTTCGTATGAATATCCCTTGCTTCTAGCTTCCACAAGTATTTCATTTAAACCATCTAATGCTTCCCCGCTACGGATATCAATACCTAATGCTATCTTATCAAGCTGAGAACTTTGATCATAGGTAATCTGTGCGAACTTTAAGATAAGTTGTATTGGTAGATTATCTACGCAAAAATAACCGATATCCTCAAGCATCTTTAATACAGAGCTTTTACCTGCTCCTGACATTCCTGTAACGATTACAAACCTCAAGATAAAACCTCCCACTACAACTTAACACTGTTAAAATTCACCTAAGAAACGTACTTCCGGCTCCAACATTACTTGATTTTTCTCATATACAATACGCTGTACATCACTAATAAGCTGTCTAACCTCACTTGCAGTACCATTTCCAACATTAACTACGAAACCACAATGTTTCTCTGACACCATAATATCGCCAACACGGTATCCTCTTAGACCTGCATCCATTATAAGTTTACCTGCAAAATATCCTTCAGGACGTTTGAATGTACTTCCTGCACTAGGAAATTCTAATGGTTGCTTCTCCGCTCTCTTTTTATCAAACTCTTTAATTTCTTCTAGTATATCTTCCTTCTTTCCAGAAGATAATTCAAAAGTTGCTTCTAACACTACGTAAGAATTCTTTTGAACGATACTAGTTCTATATCCTAATTGTAACTCTTCTTTATTAAGAGTTAGTAACTCACCATCTTGACTAATAACAGTTGCGGATTTGATATAATCTTTTATCTCATATCCATAAGCACCTGCATTCATTGCTACCGCACCACCAAGAGTTCCAGGTATTCCCGACTCTCCTTGTAAACCTGCTAGGCCATGTTCAGCTGCCTCTCTAGCTAATCTAGAAAGCATAACACCTGCACCTGCTGTAACAATGTTATTATCAAATTCTATTCGGTTAAACTTCTTGTAAATCTGTATAATTACACCTTTATAACCTTTATCTCCAACTAATAGATTACTACCTTTACCTATAATATAGTAAGGTGTGTTACTCTCCGTACACACTTGAATAACTAACTTTAGTTGGTCCTTATTCTCAGGAGTAACAAAGTAATCTGCTGGTCCCCCTATTTTGAATGTTGTGTGTTTTGCAAGCGGTTCGTTTCTTACTATATTCTCCTCTGATAAGATCGCTTTTAATTTCTGATTTATATCATTCAAAATAATACCTCTTTTTTTATTTATATATTTATATGAAGTCTAAAATATCTTGATAACAGTATACTCTGTCATATCTTACAAATTTTCTATTATTCTTTAGTACATTGTTATAATACAATACTTAATTCTTTATTTCAACTATAAATCTATATTTTTACTCTCAATTTTAAAATTTGGTAATTAATGCAGTTATGTAATTTTACTGTTAAAAATTCTTGTAAAGGCGAACAATTCCACCTCATTTTTAGTGATTTTCTCAGTAAGGTTAACAAGAAAAGGACCCCCATCTATAATGAATGTCCTTTTCTTATAAATATCGTATCTACTTTTTATAGATTATTGATTAATAACTAATTTTGCAGCTCCTACGATACCGGCATCATTACCAAGTTCAGCTAATTTGAATTCTTTGTCCTTATGCGCATGGAATGCATATTTTTCATAATGGCGTTGAATAACATCAAGTAAGATAGCTCCCGCTTTAGAAACACCTCCACCAATTACAAATACATCTGGTTCAACAACTGCTGCTACATTAGCACATGATACTCCAAGATACCAACCAAGTTGTTCAACACATTCCGTAGCTAATTGATCCCCTTCTTTTGCTGCATCAAAAATCATCTTTGCTGTAAGATTTTCTTTATCACGAATTGTAGATTCTTCTTCTGATTTTGCTAATAACTGTTTTGCAACTTTCACAATTCCAGTAGCGGAAGCGTATTGTTCTAAGCAACCTCTTTTTCCACAATTACAGGAATCTTCTTCGTTATAATTAACAATCATATGTCCAATCTCACCAGCAGCGCCTTTTGTTCCAGTTATGATTTTTCCATTATGTATGACTCCACCGCCAACACCAGTGCCAAGTGTAATCATAATCATATCGCTATATCCTTTACCTCCACCAAGCCACATCTCTCCCAGTGCTGCAACATTGGCGTCATTTCCAGCATTCACATTAGTAATTCCAGTTAACTTCGTTACCTCTTCAGCAACGTTGAATACTCCCCATCCAAGGTTAACGCATGTTAATACTGTTCCATTCGCATCCACAGGTCCTGGCACACCGATACCAATTCCTTCGATTTCATCTTTGCTTATTCCTTTTTCTTGCATTTTATCAGATAATGATGCACTAATATCTGGTAAGATACCACTTCCACCATTCTCTTTATTCGTCTTAATCTCCCATTTATCAACAATTGTACCATCTGTCATAAATAGACCAATCTTAACTGTAGTACCTCCAATGTCAACTCCAAAACAATACTTCTTCATATCCGTGTTTCCTTTCTCCCATCTTTTATTTCTTCATCAAGTTGTTTGTTACTCGATTATATAATTCTCTAGCAGCATTATAACCCATCTTCTTTTGTCTATAGTTAACTGCTGCTGATTCTACGATAATTGCAAGATTTCTGCCCGGACGAATTGGAATCTGATGGCAAACAACTTTATTACCTAGGAATTCTGTATATTGCTCTTCTAATCCCAAACGATCATATTCTTGCTCCTTATTCCACTCTTCCAATTTAATTACTAAATCAATTGACTGTGTATCCTTAACACTCTCAACACCGAATAATGTTTTAACATCAATAATACCGATACCTCTAAGTTCAATAAAGTGACGCGTAATATCAGGTGCTGTTCCAATTAAGGTTTCATCGCTAACTTTCTTAATCTCAACAACATCATCGGTTACCAAACGATGTCCTCTCTTGATTAGTTCTAGCGCTGCTTCACTCTTACCAATACCACTTTCACCCATGATAAGAACACCTTCACCATATACGTCAACCAAAACGCCATGAATAGAGATTCTTGGTGCTAATTCCACCTTAAGCCAACGGATTAATTCTGACATAAATGCCGATGTTGGCTGTTCTGTTCTAAACAAAGGAACACCTTTTTCAGTTGCTAATTCAATTAAATTAGGGTCGATTTCAATATTCCGGCAAAATATAATACAAGGAACTTTATAATCCAATAATCTAGTCATAATGCTAACACCATGGTCTTTTTCCATCTTTTGCATATAGGCATGTTCAACATTACCAATTAATTGAACACGATCGGAATCAAAATAATCAAAGAATCCCGCCAACTGTAAGGCTGGTCTGTTTACATCTGTCTGGGTAATTTTTATATCGTCAATATTAATTTCTGGCGTACAATTCACAAGTTTCATTTTTTCAACTACTTTTTTCAATTCTACTGTATACATACATGATCTCCTTCGCCATTTAAATTTCCGTATCCCCTAGCTAGATTTATCTAGTTCGTTACTTCTTATAAGCTATATTACCATACTATTTTTTTAACTTCAATTGTAAGTTTTTTAAGCATTTTGGTCCTCTTTATTGTGAAAAAAGTCGTAAACTTGTTTTGCAGCCTTTTCGTTCATCGTCGGAACAATGCTTAGTTGTTCAATTGTTGCTTCCTTGATTTCATCTAATGAAAGGAAATTCTTCATTAATTCTTTTCTTCTCTTCTGCCCAATACCTGGTATATCATCTAATATAGAGTGTACTTGGCCTTTGCTTCGTAGTGAGCGATGATACTCGATAGCAAAACGGTGCGTCTCATCTTGAATACGGGTTATTAATTTAAATCCTTCACTATTACGATCAATTGGAATCTCTACATTATTAAAATACAAACCTCTCGTTCTATGGTTATCATCTTTAACCATTCCACAAATCGATATGGATAAATGTAATTCTTCCATTACTTTAAGAGCTATATTCACTTGACCTTTACCACCATCCATCATAATTAAATCCGGAAATCTGGTAAAGCTTCCATGTTCTAAATCCATGTTCTTCTCAATCAACTCTTCTTTTTCTTTTTTGCCATGGGTGAAACGTCTGGTTAATACCTCGTTCATACTCGCATAATCATCACTTCCAGTAACCCACTTGATCTTAAATTTACGGTAATCGTTTCTCTTTGGTTTTCCATTCTCGTATACTACCATGGAACCAACGGATTCAAATCCGTTAATATTAGAAATATCGAAGGATTCAATTCTCTTTATAGAATCTAATCCCAACCAATTCTCGATTTCTTTTAGGGCGCCTTTGGTTCGTTGTTCTTCCTTCTTAATCTTCTCCGAATCTTGTTGTAATACTAAGGAAGCATTCTTTTCTGCTAATTCCACTAACTTTTCTTTTTCACCCTTCTTAGGTACACGAATATATACTTTCTGTCCTCTCTTAGCCGTCAGCCATTCTGTAATTAGTTCCGTTTCTTCCAATTCTTCTTGTAGAAGCAATTCTCTTGGAATGAATGGTGTTCCTGCATAGAACTGCTTAACAAAACTAGTCATAACTCCTGATCTAGTATCACTCTCTACACCTGTTAGGTGATAGTGTTCCCTTCCAATCAATTTGCCATTACGTATAAAGAATACCTGCACTACAGCCTCATCACCTGCCCTGGCAAATGCAATAATATCTTTATCCTCTTGATTTGACGTATTGGTAATCTTCTGCTTCTGTGCCATATGGCGAACGCTTGTCATAAGATCACGATATCCTGCAGCTTCTTCAAATTCCATATTCTCTGAAGCTTTCATCATCTTCGCTTCTAGCATTGACAAAACTTCACTGAAGTTTCCGTTAAGGAAGTCAATAATTTGATCAATGGATTTTTTATATTCCGCTTCAGATATATAACCTTGACAAGGTCCACTACATTGTTTGATATGATAGTATAAACATGCTCTTTCTTTCCCTATATCCCTAGGCAAATTACGATTACAAGTACGAATCTGATATATCTTACGAAGCAGATCAAGCGTGTCCTTAACTGCTAATCCACTGGTATATGGGCCAAAATATTTTGCTTTGTCCTTCTTTACTTGTCTTGCGATCATAACTCTTGGATATGCTTCTTGTACGGTTACTTTAATATAAGGATAGTTCTTATCATCCTTTAACATGGTATTATATCTTGGCATGTGTTCTTTAATTAAATTACTTTCTAATACCAATGCTTCTACTTCTGAATCGGTTATAATATATTCAAAATGATCAATTTTCGATACCATCTTAACGATTTTGGGCATAAGATTTCGGCTACTTTGAAAATACTGCCTTACACGATTCTTTAAACTAATCGCTTTCCCTACATATATAATTGTGTCATGCTTATCACGCATGATATAGACACCTGGCTTTGCAGGAAGCTTCTTCAATTCTTCTTCTATATCAAACATACTTCCTCCATAGACTCTTAATTACACTACAACAAGATAAACTAAGCCAATCTTCTATTGTCCTGAATTAAGTATTCTTCAATAATATGAGCAACTCCATCTTCTTCATTAGATTTTGTTATTTTATCAGCATGCTTCTTTACAACTTCTTGTGCATTACTCATAGCAACACCTAAACCAGCATATTTAATCATGGTTAAGTCATTATAACCATCACCTATTGCTATTAATTCTTCTCGTTGTAAACCTAGGTGTTCTAAAAGATGGCCTAAGGAATTGGCCTTATCAACGTTCATAGGCATAATTTCGAGGAAAAATGGTTCTGAACGATAGATACTTAATCTATCACCATACTTTTGTTGCATCTCCTTTTCCAAAACGGCTAACTTCTCTGGCTCACCTGTCATTAAGCACTTATTCACATCAAAGGTAACATATTGGTCAAAGTTATCCACATCATTCACTTTAATATTGTTGATTTTTGCTTCTATATCTACGTATTTATCATGATTACAACCACAAATTACATCATCACCCTCATACGTTATAATACTTACATTATGTTCCACTGCTTCTTTATATAGAACAGGAATCATATCCTGCGGCAACACATTTTGATAAATTACTTCTCCTGTTTTACAACTGATAATTTTTGCCCCATTGAATGCAAGAATATATCCGCCTTTTTCTTCTAACTTTAATGTTTTTGAAATGCCACGAATTCCTGCTGTTGGCCTACCAGAAGCTACAATAACTACTTTCTCTTCTCTCATAGCTCTACTTACTGCTTGTTTTGTTCTTTGTGTTACTTCTTTCTTTGCATTGGTTAATGTTCCATCAATATCAAGTGCAATTGCTTTGTATGTTTTCATATATTTTTCTCCTTAATTACTCTCATTACAAATTCTTTTATCTTCAAAAGACTGTCACATATTACATGTGACAGTCTTTCTCATTACTTTATCTCTTCACTTTTGGCAGTATCAAACTCATCTTCTGCCTGTGGTTTATCATCTGTAATTATATCTTCTTTTACTTCAAAAATCTCTGATTCGTTAGAAACTTCTTCTGATGCTTCTATCTCTTTAACTTCTATTGTTTCATCTTCACTTTTTCCTTTTTCAGGTTCAGGAATTCCTTTTACCTCTCTATAGATTTTCATGAATTCCTTACCTGTAATTGTCTCTTTTTCAAGTAAGAACTCAGCAATCCTATCAAGTGTTTCCAGGTCTCCTTCAAGAAGACTAACTGCCCTGTCATAGCATTCTTTTAAAATACGTATTACTTCATTATCAATCTCTGCTGCAGTAGCATCTCCACAATTTAATACTGGTCTGCCATCTAAGTAACGGTTCTCAACAGATTCTAGTCCCATCAAACCAAATCGGTCAGTCATACCAAATTGCGTTACCATCGCACGGGCTATCTTTGTTGCTTGCTCAATATCATTGGAAGCACCAGTGGTAATCGATTTGAATACGATTTGTTCTGCAGCTCTACCACCAAATAAAGTTGTAATTCTCGTTAGCAACTCATCTTTTGAGCTCAGATATTTCTCTTCTTCTGGAACTTGCATTACATAACCAAGAGAACCCATCGTTCTTGGTACAATCGTAATCTTTTGTACTGGCTCTGAATCTTTTACTAATGCCGTTACTAGTGCATGCCCAACTTCATGATATGCGACAATTCGTTTCTCTTCTTTACCAAGTATACGATCTTTCTTTTCCTTACCTGCAATTACTACCTCAACAGATTCAAATAAATCCTCTTGGGTTACAACCGTTCTACCATCTTTTACAGCCATAATTGCAGCTTCATTAATCATGTTAGCAAGATCAGAACCAACAGCTCCTGATGTTGCCAATGCAATTGCTTCTAAATCAACAGAATCATGCATTAATACATCTTTTGCATGTACCTTTAAGATATCAACACGTCCCTTTAAGTCTGGTTTATCTACAATTACTCTTCGATCAAAACGGCCTGGCCTTAATAAAGCTTTATCTAATACTTCCGGACGGTTTGTTGCAGCTAGAATTACTAAGCCTTTCGACGTATCAAATCCATCCATTTCGGATAACAATTGGTTTAATGTTTGTTCTCTCTCATCATTACTTCCACCGTAATGGCTATCACGACTCTTACCAATGGCATCAATTTCATCTATAAATATAATACATGGTGCCTGTTGTTGTGCCTGTTTGAATAAATCTCTTACTCTTGATGCACCTACACCAACGAACATTTCAACAAAGTCAGAACCAGATAACGAGAAGAATGGTACTTTGGCTTCTCCTGCTACTGCTTTTGCTAATAATGTCTTACCTGTTCCTGGAGGTCCTACTAATAAGGCTCCTTTTGGTAACTTTGCTCCGATACGAGTATATTTACCAGGATTGTGTAAGAAATCAACTAATTCTTTTAAAGATTCTTTCGCTTCCTCTTGTCCCGCAACATCTTTAAATGTTACTCCTGTCTCTTTCTCAACATAAACCTTAGCGTTACTTTTACCTACTCCCATCATTCCACCGCCGCCTTTACTAACCATGCGGTATACCATCGTCATTACTAAACCTATCATTAAAAATGGAAATAAATAGATGACAAAGTCTAAGATGCTTGCACTTGTATCATGTACTGGTCCTGTATATTCTACCTTCGCATCATCTAATGCCTCATATAGACCAGGATTATTCAAATAACCTGTATAATATGTGATAGAGAACATTCCATTTGTTTTCTCTTCTTTCGGAATAATAGTAATCCTACTAGAATCAATCTTAACAGACTTAACTTTATCTTCCTTTAACATATCCATAAACTCTGTATAACTAACTTCTATTTTTGCGCTTTCTTTTAACTGATTTGTCAAATAGTAAAATAAGAAAAATGCACAGAGAGTAGCTATTACAAAGAATACGATACCTGTTTTATTCCCATTCTTTTTATTTGAATTGTTATTGTCCATTCTCCACCTCCGTATGCACTGACTCTATATTAGAACGACGGCGTCAAACTGGCGCCGCCGACCTATGTTCATTATAATGTTAGTATTTCCATAAATCAATAGAATAATGTCTTAAATTTTTGTGTCCTATTAATAAAAAGAAAGTTATAAATATAAATGCTGTGAAAATATATAAACAGTACTTGTAAACCCTCTAACATTCTGGCATATTATAATAGTATATGAGAGAAATTCAAACCTTACTTATATAAATATAAAGTTATATAAACACCTAGTAGGATTAGGAGAAATCTAAAACGGTTATTGCCTCCTGAATCCTTGTAGTTACTATGTCAGAAAGGATATTCCTATGAAAATATTAGTCGATGCTGATGCATGCCCGGTTAAACATATCATTGAGAAAGTTGCCAAAGAGTTTTCATTACCTGTTATTATGATTATTGATACAAGTCACATCTTGGATTCTGATTATTCAGAAATCGTTCAGGTTAGTAAAGCTCCCGATGCAGTTGATATCGCCTTAATTAATCGAACTGGGGCAGGCGATATTGTAGTTACTGGGGACTACGGTGTCGCTACTATGGTACTTGGTAAGAAAGGGTATGCTATCAATCAAAATGGACGTATCTACACCAATGATAATATTGATCTTCTTATGTTTGAACGACATATTGCCAAAAAACAACGTCGTGGAGGGGTACGGACTTCAAGTATTCGCAAAAGAACCAAGGAAGATGACGACCGCTTTGAGCATTCTTTTCGTAAATTATGTCAGCTTGCCTTAAGCCAACAAATTTAAAGTCCATATGTATCTAATTTTTGAAAAATAAATATAGCAACCCAAAAGGCATAAACCTCTAAGATCGAACCAAAAGAGATTTATGCCATGTCATTATATCTCATATAATACTAAATTTCTTTTACTGCTTCTTGAATGGTATTTGACAATGTTTGTATGCTCTCACCCTGTGCTGCTATCTCCTGCGTCATAGCTGCAATGTTTGAAATTCTATCATTCATAGCGTACACACTTGCAAGTAAATTCTTAATTGCTTCAATGCTTGTATTAATCTTTGGAATTGTGTCAGATGCCTCTCTTTTATTCTCTTCAATAAGTTTCTTGGTAGACTCAGATAAATTTCTAATCTCATTGGCTACTACCGCAAAACCTTGTCCAGCTTGTCCTACTCTTGCAGCTTCAATGTTGGCATTTAGCGAAAGCAAATTAGTCTGACTGGCAATGTCCGCAATATCTTTATTACTTTCATTGTAAACTTCAATAAAATCAGAGAATATCCCAAGTGATTGTTTAATTCTCTCGCACTCAGCACTGATTTCATGTACTAACTGCGTAATATTAGTAGCATCATGAGCAGTCAACTCATTTGCTGGAGGCAATGCTGGTACTCCTGAATTCAACTGTATGAATTGGTCAATAATTTCATACAGTTTCGCTTTATG
>NZ_CBDLAM010000106.1:0-9847 GCF_965301125.1 Anaerosporobacter sp.
CAATTGATGCTCACACTTGCTTTAGTTTAGTTAATTTATTTTGGAGGTTTGAAAGGTATGAAGAAAAATTTGAAGGTATTCGTACTATTTTCAATCTTGTCATTACTAGTATGTAGCAATGGATGTGCAAGAAGAAGTTCAAAAAATAATGAAAATAAATCGGATGATTTGTATGAAGCAACCTTAGAGGAAATTGAGCAAATCAACAACAATAGTAATTTTTTTGGATATAAGCTCTTAGACGATGCGCCTAAAAATGCTGTTAGTGGTTTGCCACAAACTTTAAGAAAAGATGCTTCTGATGATATTTACTATATTGATTCTTATCATGGAAGCACTAAGATAGTTACCATGATATTGAAATCAAGTGATGCAAATCTTCTGGGGATTTCTCCTGGTGATAGTAAACAAGATATAGAAGAGAAGCTTGATGAAAGTAATTTTACGCAAGATAAAAGTACTATTGAAAGCAGAATACGATATGAGGCATACCATATTAATCTTATTTTCGATATTACTAAAGATGGATTTATAGAGACAATAAGCATAAGTATCGCCGATCCTACAGAAGTAAGACCTGATTATTAATATGATGATTTTCAGCATAGTAAATTACTCAATAAGGAGACTTAGAGGTATAAATATAATGAATAAAATTATGAAAACATTCTCGCTATTCTCCATATTTTTGTTACTTCTATGTTGTATTGGTTGCACAAGAAGGAATTCAAATAATAATGAAAATAAATCGGATGAAAAGTATGAAGCAACTTTAGAGGAAATTGAGCAAATCAACAATAATAGTTATTTTTTGGGATTAAATCTCTTGGCTGAACCACCAGATGGTGCTGTATCTGGTATACCGTTAACATTCAGGAACGAGACTTCTGAGGATATATATTATGTTGGAAGTTATCACAAAAATGCAAGCATTGTAGCAATGAAATTAAGATCGAAAGATGCGAACTTTATGGGGATTTTTCCTGGTGATAATAAACAAATTATACAGGATAATCTTGAACAAACTAATTTTGTACAAATAGAAAGCCCTGTTGAAGATGGCATTCGTTATGAGGCATTTCATATTATACTAGATTTTGAAATTGCAGAAGATCAATTTATTAAATCGATTGGTATAAGTATTGCGGATCCAACAGAGGATACTATTGATTATTAAACTATCTAATTATAAAGAGTTTCACAAATTACTAAGTTTTGAGAATGAAATAACCGGATTAATGTTCTAGTAAAATAAAAAATACAGGTGTGATGAGTAGTTGAAATTTATAAAAAAATCCTGACTCTCTTTGTTTTCGAAGATGTTAGTTTTCTATAACATGGATTAATTAGTAAATAATGAAATTACTTTGAAAATTAACTTAAGACAAAGAGAGTCGACAATCATGATGTGGTGATTAGACAACGTACCAATAGTAAACATTGTAGACAAGGAGATGGAGATATGACAAGAGAAGAGGCTTGGGATTTACTTACAGAGTTCAATCAGGATGAATTTCATTTGGAGCATGCGCAGATTGTTGAGAATACTATGCGTTACTTCGCAAATGAACTTGGTTATGGAGAGGAAGCCGATTTTTGGGCAATTGTAGGGTTGTTACACGATTTGGATTTTGAGATGTATCCTGAGGAACACTGCATCAAAGAACAAGAAATTATGAGGGAACGTGGTGTGGATGAGAGAATAATTCATGCTACTACAAGTCATGGATATGAGTTGACTGTTGATGTTAAGCCTGAGCATGAGATGGAAAAAGTGTTGTATGCAGTAGATGAGTTAACGGGATTAATTGGTGCGGTGGCGATTATGAGACCATCGAAGAGTGTACAAGATTTAGAGTTAAAATCAGTTAAGAAGAAATATAAGAGTAAAGGGTTTGCAGCTGGCTGCTCAAGAGATGTTATTGAACGAGGAGCTGATATGCTTGGTTGGACTTTAGATGAGTTAATAGAACGTACCATACAGGCATTACGAACTTTTAGAAGATAAAAATGAATAAAGTATTAAACGACAAAATATTAACGGTTTCTTAGCAGGAATTAATTAAGTAATATGTTAGAATTGACAAATACATATTAATTAGTTAAAGGAGATAAAATCACAATGCAAGATGTAATTATTCAACTTATGAATCAGTTTGGCTATATAGGGGTTATGCTTTTAATTGCCATTGAGAATATATTTCCACCAATTCCTTCGGAAGTAGTGTTAACATTTGGAGGTTTCATGACAACCTATTCAAGTTTGGCGGTTGTAGGAGTGATAGTTTCCGCTACAATAGGATCATTGCTTGGAGCAGTCGTACTATATTATATAGGACGTATCTTGAATAAAGAGCGTTTGATGCGAATTGTATCTGGTAAAATCGGTAAGATTTTATTTCTAAAGGCTGATGATATTGAAAAAGCAGACCGTTGGTTTGCTACAAAAGGGGACAAGGTTGTATTCTTCGGTAGATTTGTTCCTATTATACGTAGTTTGATATCCATACCAGCAGGAATGAGTGGAATGCCTTTTGGACGTTTCTTCATATTAACGACAATTGGTTCATGTATCTGGAATACGGTATTGATAGTGATTGGAAGTATTGTGGGTGAGTCATGGGATAAGATTGCTGCTATTATAAATGAATATGCATTTGTTACATTGGTGGTCTTAGTGATTGTATTTATTATTGGTGTTATATATTTCTATAAAAAAAGGGTTCGGGAACGTAACTAGTTTCCGAATCCTTTTTGGATTAAAGATTCATTTGGAATTAATTTGCAAAACCATTGACATACCTAGATTATCTATGTATAATAATACCTAGAAAGTCTAGGTATATTATTTTCTCTATAAATATTTTTGAAAGGTGTGACATCAGAATGGATAAGAAATTAATGTCGGTAGGAACATCATTAATGGTTCTTAAATTACTTAAAGATAAAGATATGTATGGGTACCAGATTATTAAGGAATTAGAAGAACAGAGTGAGCAGGTATTTTCATTAAAGGAAGGAACTTTGTATCCCATATTGCATGGCTTAGAAGTACAAGGTGCAATACAGAGTTATGAGCATGTTGCAGAGAATGGAAGATTACGTAAGTACTATAAGATAACAGAGGTAGGACGTAATACTTTTGAGGAGAAGAATAAAGAATGGAAGCTTTATCAGAAAGGAATCAATAAAGTATTGGGAGGTGCTACCATTGCCTAGAGAGATCGAGGATTATGAGGAAGTCAAAATATTTATACAAGATGTCACAGAACAGATCCAATATCATCCGATACGGACGGAGATTAAAGAAGAGTTACTTTCTCATATAGAAGATCGTGTTGAAGAGTATGAGAATAATGGAGAGAATAGGGATGATGCTGTAAAGAATGCTGTGATACAGATGGGAAAGCCAGTTGATATTGGTATATCTTTGAATTCTGTACGAAAAACAAAAGATAATTGGTGGGGTATTGGATTAGGGATATTCGCAATATTGTTAGCGATAATAGGAAATGTTCGTGAATGGAGTGATCAAGGTTTTGGTATACATGGTTTATTTTCTTCATTTTATCTGCCAATAGGGATTATATTATTACTATTATTTTATTTAAAAGGATATGAAATTCTTGTTAGGAAAACAAAAGTAATTGGATATTTTTTGTGTGGAATTATATCATTAGAAGTGCTTACGTTATTGATAAGAAAGTCAACTACTATATATAATTTAGATTTTGCAGTAACGATATGGTCAAAATTATTTAGTTCTGCTATAATTGGGGCTATGTTGTTAATAATGGTTCCGCTTATTGTGATTTCTATCTATGGAATTAGGCAAAAAGGAAAGTTGGCTATAGCTATGTCTTTTGCGATTATGTTATTGTTATTGGTTTTGAGTGGATTTCAATTAGGTTTTAGCATAGTTACGAATGAACTTATAGCCATTATTGCTTTCGTAATCATTTTAGGAATAATGATTGCGAGTAATGTATTAAATGGGAAGAAGAAGCAATTGTGGTTATGGTATAGTATTGGAATAGTTGTTTTATTTGGAGGCTATGTATCGGTTAATAATAAGGGGCTTTCAAGTGTTTCCTATAATTTAGCAAGATGTTTTGAACCCGAATCGGTAGATCATGGAACTTTGAGCTATGCTTATGATAGTATTACAATACGAGATCTATTAAGTAAGGCTAAACCTTTTGGAAGTGTTATGTTAACTCAGGAAGAATGGAATGTAATACAAGCAAAATCAGATGACGATGACACAAGGAACATTACTTATGATGTGGCTAAGAACGATAATGTTCTAAATTTAGCTTTGCCACAACACTATAATAGAAATTATCGTATTGCATACTGGATTGTTAAATATGGCTGGTGTGTTGGTTGTCTATTGGTAATGGTTATAGCTACACTTTATATTAGCCTAGTGACAATGGCTTCTAAAATTATGAATCAATTAGCTAGGATGCTAGCAATTACATGTTCGATAAGTTTATTGCTGCAGTTTATATTTTATTTGTTATCCAATATGGGCTATCTATATGGTAACAGTGTTAATTTGCCATTGATTTCAGATGGAATGTGCAGTATAGTGGTGAATATGGTCATGTTTGGAGTTATACTTGGAGCTTATCGATATGACCATGTTTGGAATAACTGGGATTATAAACTAATTTATTATAGTGTTAAGCACTAGCTAAAGTAAGAATTCTCTTACGTCAGTTGAACAATTTTGAATTGTAAATTGTATAAGCTGGCGTATTTTTATGTATAAAGAGAAATATACATGTATATCTAGATAAATTTGAAAATATTATTTACAAAATAGAAATAATGGAATATAATATATCATATAATTCATATTAAAATAGTATGAAAATATTGTAATAGAAATAAGGAGGAATAAATAGTATGGAAAAGAGTACATTTCTAACTGGTTTTTTACAATTGAGTGATTTTAGAACATATCTATTTTTGGCAGTTTTACTCGTTGTATTTTACTTTATTCATAGAATAGAAAAAAAGAAAATTAATTTTTCATATCGTATGATTATCGGATCAGTTGTTGGTCTGGTATTAGGTGTTGTTATTCAATTGATAGCAAAGTTTCCAAGTGAACCAAGTGAGGTCGTTTGGTTATCAGAGGTATCCAGTTGGTATGGTTTAGTGGGTAACGGTTTCATGGATTTGCTAAAGATGCTAGTTGTACCTTTGGTTTTCTTCTCAATTATTCGTGTCATCATGAATATGCAAGGTGAAAATCTTGGTAAGCTAACATATAGAACAATTGGAATGCTTGTTGGTACAACATTAATTGCATCCATAATAGGTGCAGTGCTTGGAAGCGTATTTCAATTAGGTTCAGCCTTAGTGGTTGAAGGCGGGGATGCCCAGATTCGTGAAGTGGTTCCAATCGTTGAGACACTAAGAGGTTTGTTACCTTCGAACGTAGTGAATGCTATGTCTGAAGGAAATATTATAGCAGTTGTTATATTTGCAGGATTTATTGGTATAGCAATACGAAGATTGAACAAAAAGCATCAAGATATTATTGAACCATTTACTAAATGGGTTGAGGCTTTTTATAAAATCATGTTGAGTATAGCAATGACAATAATTAAATTTATGCCTTATGCTGTTGTGGCATTGTTAGCGAATACAATTATATCTAGAGGCGTTAGTGTGTTAGCTGCTGTACTTAAATATATATTGGTATTATATCTAGGAATTGTAATCATGTTTATTGTTCAGCTTATTATCGCTGCTATACAGGGAGTGAAGCCGTCAACGTATATAAAGAATGGATTAGAGCCATTGATATTGGCATTCACTTCCCGTTCAAGTTTAGGTACATTGCCAGTATTAATTGAGACATTACGTGAAAAATTCTTGGTTAATGAAGGTATCGCAAGCTTTGTGGGTAGCTTAGGGGCCAATATGGGTATGAATGGTTGCGCAGGTTTGTATCCTGCAATGACTACCGTTATGTTAGCCCAGATGGTTGGAGTTAATATGGATCTTAGCTTTTTCATAATGTTAGCGATTGTTATAGCTATTAGTTCTTTTGGTATTGCCGGAATACCAGGAGCAGCTACAATTTCTATCTCTGTTGTTATATCAGGAATGGGATTAGGTGCATATTTTCCTCTTATAGGAGCAATTGTTGCAATCGATCCTATATTAGATATGGGCAGAACTTTATTAAACGTGAGTGGTACAATGGTTAGTGCGATTACGGTTAATAAGTCGATAGGAAAGGAAGAAGTTGAATAATGAAAATAATAATAATTGGTGGAATTGCAGCTGGTATGAGTGCAGCTGCCAAGCTTCGACGTATGGATAAGGAAGCGAGTATAACAATATATGAAAAAGAAAATTATATTTCATTCGGTGCTTGTGGTTTACCTTATTATGTAGGAGATTATTTTGATGACTATGAGCGTATGTTAGTTAGAACGCCAAAACAAGCAATTGAATCTGGAATTAATGTACAGGTAAAACATGAAGTTATCCAAGTTGATACAGATGGAAAACGTGTATTGGTAAAATGCTTAGAAGATGATTCTAAGCATTGGGAATCGTATGATAAATTGATGATTGCTACTGGTGCAAGAGCAATCCAACCTCCTATACAGAATATAGATTTAAAAAATGTATATTTTCTACGTAATTTAGAAGATGGACAGCAAGTTCGTGAAAGAATGTTGGACTCTTCGATTAAGACGGTCGGTATTATTGGAGCAGGATTTATAGGACTGGAAGTTGTAGAAGCAGCGAAAAAGTTAGGCAAGGAAGTACATGTATTCCAATTAGAAGACCGTATTCTTAAAGATATATTTGATGAAGAGATTACGAAAGTTCTAGAAGAAGAATTATTGGAAAAAGAAGTTCATCTACATCTGAATGCAAAAGTAACAGCACTTGGTGGAAAAGAGTATGTACAAGAGATTCGTACAAAGGAAGAAAGCTTTCAACTCGACCTTGTAATACTTGCAACAGGAGTAAAACCAAATACGGAATTCTTAAAAGACACTGATCTCAACATGTTATCTAATGGAGCTATTGTTATTGATGAAGAAGGAAGAACATCGATAGATAATATCTATGCAGCAGGAGATTGTGCAACTGTACCACATAGAATAAAAGAAAATCCAGCCTACCTTCCGCTAGCGACAAATGCCAATAAATTAGGAAGAATTGTTGGAGAAAATCTTGCAGGAAAACATGTTAAGTTCAATGGAACATTAGGATCTAGTTGTATTAAAGTACTTGATTTAGAGGCTGGTCGTACTGGCTTATCGGAAGCGGAAGCAAAAGACTTGGGAATCCAAGTAGGTACTGTGTTCATAACAGATAAAAATCATACGAATTATTATCCAGGTCAAGAATTATTAGGAATAAAACTAATCTATGACGCTAATACGAAAGTATTACTGGGAGGCCAAGTAGTAGGAAAACAGGATGCAGTACAACGAACTAACGTGCTAGCAGCGGCTATATATGGGAAAATGACAACGAAGGAATTAGGAATGTTAGATCTGTGTTATGCCCCTCCGTTTGCTAGAACTTGGGACGCTTTAAATAATGCGGGTAATGTAGCAAAGTAGATATATAGTTAAGTAGCGTCTTCTTTTATTTTTTCATATAGTAGATTAAAAGTATAATCTAGGGAGCGATATGAATAAAATAAAAGATAGCATATTTACCATTGTAGGTTTGCTCTGTGTGGCTCTAGGAAGTATTGGAATTTTATTGCCTATCTTGCCGACTACACCCTTTTTTGTGCTAGCAGCAGTGATGTTTGGTAAAGGATCTAAGGGAATTTATCAGTGGTTTCTTTCAACGAAAATGTATCAGAAGCATGTAGCGTCCTTTGTTCAATCAAAATCAATGACTGCTGGTGAAAAAGTCTGCTTATTAGGTATGGTTACTATGATATTAGCCATTTCTACGATGATAGCATCTAATTGGTGGGTACGAGGAGTATTACTCATGGTGGCTGTATTCCATTACTATTACTTTTTATTAAAGATCAAAACTACTAAAGATGAGCAGTAAAGATATGTGTCTGATGCAAACTTTAGCATAGAGAGAATGTGGACCGTCACATTCTCTCTTTTTAAGTTTATGGAAGACTAATGTAAAATGGTTATTATGATTCTTACAATTGCTATAATAAGAAAAATACGGTTGGAAAATATGTAAAATTATGGTAGACTAGTAGTAGGAATATTAAGAATTTTAATATTAATGCCGATATAAAAAGTAAGACATAAGGTAATTAGTAATATATGCGAGGTATACTGCGATGAAGAGAAAGAATTGTAAATATACATATGGATTAATTAGTTTATTAGTTGTTGTCTTTTTATTAGATTTCTTGGTTTTGAATAAAGAAGGAACGAAAGTTCTATCAGTAGACCATCTATTGAAGGGAAATCAGTGGGGATATCTAACGCAGTATGGAAGGTTACTTAATATAAATGCTATGAGCCCAGAATGGTGGCGTTTATTTACTTGTATGTTTTTGCATGCAGGTATTCCTCATCTAGTAGTGAATTGTATTGGATTATATTGTATAGGCTCGATTGTGGAAAGAAGATTTGGTAGTAAGAGATTCGTTGCGATTTACTTACTTTGTGGAATAGGATCAGCTCTAGTCACAACATCTTTCACTTATGGAAGTGTTGGGGCAAGTGGGGCCATCTATGGTATGGGTGGAACTCTATTAATTCTAATAATTAAAGAGAGGAAGAATATTTGGTCTTTGGAAACTATCTTAAAGAAGATTCTAATAATTGCATATCTGATATTACCGAATTTAGGTGGTGTAAACACGCTGATATCTCATGAAGTTGGATTAATCATTGGAATACTTCTTGGATTAATTTTTAGTCTCAGTGTAAAAGATAGTGATGATAGGGATTTATCAAATGAGAATATGAAACAAGCAAATTCGTAATTAGAAAATAACAAGTAGGTATATGAAATTAGTTAAATATTTTTAATTGAATAAATAATTAAAAAAATGTTGACAAATCAGTCAACTTATGTTATTATATATCTTGTCTTCAGTAAGACAAGACTATATATGCGCGAGTGGCTCAGTGGTGGAGTATCGCCTTGCCAAGGCGAGGGTCGCGGGTTCGAATCCCGTCTCGCGCTCTCAAAGATAACGAAAAGAGGATATCCTAAAGGATATCCTTTTTTCGTTATTCGAGTCCAATCCTGGACTCGAAGTTCGAATGTCTCCGCTCCGCTCCGGTCCGCGCAGGACCGAGGTCCACTGGACCTCGTGCGCCGTCTCGCGCTTACTTAAAAAGAGCAGGAAAGCTTGTAAATATTGGAGGAAACAAATGAAATTTTATATTGCTTCAAGTCTTATAAATTATGAACAAGTGTGTGACCTTTCACGTCTACTAAAAAATGCTGGTTGGGAACATACTTATGATTGGACATTACATTGCCCAGTGAAAGAAACAGACGTAGAAACACTAAAGTCTATTGGCGAAAAGGAATATGAAGGGATAAAGCAGTCTGATGTTGTAATAATATTAACTCCGCAGGGTAGAGGAACTCATACGGAATTAGGTATAGCAATAGCATTAAACAAAAAAGTTTACTTATGTCACCATGATGATACATACTTTAAATGCGATGATAATACAACAACATTTTATTGGCTTTCACAAGTAAATCAGCTTATTGGAAATACAGAAGATATTGCGAATGAGTTGCTAAAATTATTGTAAAATTATGAACATAATGCGAAGTTATCATACTCTATTTTGTCTGTAATTATATTATAGATAAAGACATAGAAAAAGCACACACTCTATGTGTG
>NZ_CBDLAM010000106.1:9857-10694 GCF_965301125.1 Anaerosporobacter sp.
CAGTTAAACTTAAAATAGTAGAATTGAGAAAAATGAAAGGGATAGGACAACAGGATTTGGCAGATGTTCTTGGAGTATCCTACCAGTCCGTTAGTAAATGGGAAACTGGGGCAACCATGCCGGATATTTCCTTACTACCAAATTTTACTAGGCAAAGGATAAATTTCAGAATACAGAATATGCTACAAATTTTATCGCTTCAGATATCTATACCTTTAAATCTGACAAGAGATATGATTTAGCAGTTGGGGTAGCTGCTTTACGGCATTTGAACAGACCGATGGAATTAATGAAGAATATGATTGCTTCTGTTAAAAAAGGCGCTCTTGTTGCCTGTATCGATGTTAATAGGGAATTTGAAAATGTTGGTCTATACCTTGATGATATAGATTATGCGTATCTTTGCACTGCTTTTGATTTTCATAAGTCTTGGAAGAAAGAGTTGGAGTACGAAGGCAGGGATTATGCTATTGGAATGCGACTGCCCTATTATATGCATCAATTAGGACTGCATGACATAGATATCCGGATGAACGATAGAGTGATTTATGTTAATCCGGATACACCTAATTATGATGAAACGGAACAGGATTTTATTGAAATGCATGGATGGGATGAGCCCTATAACATGTACAGACGAGAAGGTCTGATAGAGTATTTTATGAATAGAGGTGATGATAGAGCCCAAGCGGAAGCATATATTACACTACAAACAAAAATTGCTGATTACTTTAAACATAATGCAAATAAAAAATCATTTTCCAAAGTATTTGGATTACTTATAGCTTATGGCAGGAAGTAAGTATCAAAGATAATGCTGATGATAAAAGCTACCAT
>NZ_CBDLAM010000106.1:10704-11320 GCF_965301125.1 Anaerosporobacter sp.
GTTGATGGCGATTATAAATCAACTATTTATGTATATTACAGTAAAAAATGTTTTATAGGAGTGCAAAATATGAAATTAGAATATGTGAGCGCAAAAAAGGAAGATGCGTTGTTATTGATAAATCTTTATGATAGTTCATTTTATGATGACTATATAAGATATGGTGAATGCCCAGCATATGGGAGAACAGAAGAACAAATGCAACAATCTATTATGAATGTACCAAAGGAAATAATTATTTGTAATGATAGACCTGTAGGGGTTATATCGGTACAAAATAAAGGTGATGGTGAATATTACTTAGGTTGTTTATGTGTTATACCAGAATATCAAGGAAAAAGTATTGGTACGCAAGCATTTAAACATATAATACACTCCCGCCATGATTGGAAAAAGATAACGCTGGTTACACCAGCAGATAAGATTGAGAATGTAAGGTTTTATACCGAAAAATGTGGTTTTAATATAGGGGATATAACAATGGATGGCAAGGTGGAAGTTATTAACTTTTATATGGAATGTTAAAATCATATTAGGAGATTTTAATTCTCAACTGTCCTCAATTCGGGACAACAGACGATATACAATGTTTTTTTGAAAGTAGATTATTTATCAG
>NZ_CBDLAM010000106.1:11330-13266 GCF_965301125.1 Anaerosporobacter sp.
GTATTAAGCTACTATATCACTGTAATTGCTTAAATAGTGTAATATTTCATTTAAGATTAATGCAGTAGCTCCATTTTTTCTGGGACTTCCATTTACAATTACTATTTTCACTTGTACATTCTTCAAATCAAGCTTATTAAATGAAAATATAAGAGAGCAGATTCAATGCTGTGTAGACTTCTTTATTGGTGTGGAGGTTATACTTCCAGATATGTTTGACATTCCTAATTCAAAAATGTATAATAAAGTAAAATTTTGTATACTGCAAATAAAATGACTTTGTGCTAATTCTGTAATAATCTATACTATATAAACGGAGAGAGAATGGAATTTATATAAAAACTTTGGATTGGAAGTGATACAAAATGGTAACAGATGACAACACTCAATAAAAAATTCATTTTCAAATGTTATTGATGATTATGATTATGCAAGACCTAAATATCCAATGGATTTGTTTTATGAAATATGTAAATTTACAAATCTAAACGAGGGGCAAAATATTTTAGAAGTAGGAGCAGGAACTGGTCAAGCTACAGATTTGTTTGTATCTAAATCTTATAATCTTGATTTATTAGAAGTAAGTAAAAATCAAGTGGATTTTCTAAAGAATAAATATAGAACAAATAAAAATATTGCTGTAACTGAAAGTTATTTTGAAGAATACAAAACTGATAAAGAATACGATTTAATATATTCAGCAACGGCTTTTCATTGGGTTAATAGTGAGATTGGTTATCCCAAAGCCTAGAATTTGTTAAGAAACAATGGTTCATTAGCTGTATTTTGGCAAATGTCCTCGGTAACATATCATGATGAGTGAGTTTTTAAATTACTCAATAAGATACAAAAAAAATATATGCCCGATGCTTCATTAGGATTTGATGAAGAAGGAATTGAAAAAGTAAAACAAAGACGAATAGAACAAATACAATCAGGCGGATTTTTCAAAATTCCATATTACTGTGATTATAAATGGATAGATAGCTATAATGCAGAACGATATGTAAAATTGATTAATACATATTCAAGCACACAGCTTTTAGAAAAATTTAAACGTGAGAATTATTTAAACGAGATAAGAGAAGCTATATTGGAGTATAGTGGTATAGTAGAAATGCCTCAACAGGTATGCTTATATATGGTTCATAAATAGTTCATCTCAATGTGTGCAACCTTGTGTGGGATAAATATTTTTTTAATATAGTATTATATATTTAGAAATGGCAATTATTTTTTTCATTTTGGGACTGTTATTTTACAAATCAAAAGAAAAAGCAAGTAACTTTCTCACTGGTTATAATCAAAAAGGCGATGAAGAACCGAAAAAAATTAAGCACCGAATTGGATGTACATTAGCATGGATAGTATGGATTGGTTTGTTTATTTGGCATATGTTTGATCGTGTTAAAAGAGAAAATACAAAAATGCAATAAAACTTAATTGTATTATAGAGATAATGAATATAATATGGAATTATAAATTTGATAACCGAATAAATGAAAATTAAAGGAGGTTGGTAGTGTGAATATCGGATTTTATGCCTGCCTAATACTAGCAATAATCTTTGGCATTTTGACTTTTGTATTCTTTTTGTTAAAAGAAAAAGGTGCAATGTTAATTAGTGGATTTAATACGCTTCCTAAACATGAGCGAGAATTATATGACATAGCGAAATTGAGCAAAGACCAAAGAAATTCAATGTTTATTTGGCTGCTCATTATGTGTGTTGGAGCATTATTTTCATTTTTTATTTCACAATATTTTGCGATTATTGCTTTTGTAGTTTGGCTCATTATGTACTTCAAAGATGTTCATATCGATACGGTTAAGTCCTTTGAAAAATACAAAATCAAGTAGAACAATTAAATTTTCGAATTAAAATATAACCGCAAAGAAAAGGTGGAGAGTATGAAAAGAACAGAGAGTGTTGAAT
>NZ_CBDLAM010000107.1:0-5113 GCF_965301125.1 Anaerosporobacter sp.
CTGTTCGTATATGGGAATGCCGGATGAATTATTAATAATAATATCCAATAGAATGCACTCCTTTGTTATATTGTATATATACTATATGTACAATATAACATCGGTGTAAAGATATGTCAAGGGATAAATGAAAATATAAGAAAATACATTTTATATTCTATAGAATATGCTATACTAAAAAGTCGGTGGTACCAATTCGTAATCATTACAAATTGGTGTCATCGACTTTATTTATGGACTAATACACGAAAGAAGGATATGTAATTGTGAAAGAAAATCAATCAACATTACTCACTGAAGGAACTATATGGAAGAAAATTATTATGTTTGCAATACCTATATTTTGGGGGAATGTGTTTCAGCAGTTGTATACCACGGTAGACTCACTGATTGTTGGCAATTTTATTGGAAATGATGCATTGGCAGCAGTAAGTTCTTCTGGTAATCTTATATTTTTACTGGTTGGATTCTTCAATGGTATCGCTATGGGAGCTGGCGTTGTTATATCAAAATATTTCGGAGCAAAAGATTATAAGAATATGCAACTAGCGATACATACTGATATTGCATTTGGATTAGTAGCAAGTGTGATTTTAACGGTACTAGGTATTATTTTTACACCACAGATATTGACATGGATGGGAACTCCAGAGTCAGTTTTGCCAAATTCTATTTTATTTTTCCGAATATATTTTATGGGAGTATCAGCAGTTGTTATGTATAACATAGCTGTTGGTATTTTACAAGCGATTGGGGATAGTAGACATCCGCTTTATTATTTGATTATAGCGTCTATTGTAAATGTTGTCCTAGATTTGCTCTTTGTAGGAGTATTTAAACTAGGGGTTGGATCATCAGCATTAGCAACGGTTATCTCTCAAGCAATCAGTGCATTGTTATGCTTCAGGCGTTTAATGAAGTACGATACGGTATATAAAGTTTCTATAAGGAAGATTCGTTTTAATGGTCCTATGTTAAAACAGATTATTCAATTAGGATTGCCATCTGGTGTACAGAATTCCATTATTGGTTTTGCTAATGTTATTGTTCAATCGAATATAAATGCTTTTGGTGTTGATGCAATGGCTGGTTGTGGAGCATATACGAAAATTGAAGGTTTTGCGTTCTTGCCAATAACTTGTTTCTCAATGGCATTGACAACTTTTGTAGGGCAAAATTTAGGAGCTGGAAAGTTAGATAGAGTAAAAAAAGGAACAAAATTCGGTATTATCTGTTCAGTTACCATGGCTGAGATCGTTGGAATAATAATTTGGATTGGCGCACCTATGTTAATCCGTATATTCAATAATAACCCTACAGTTATCGCTTTCGGTACGAAACAAGCAAGAACAGAAGCGTTATTTTATTTCTTGCTGGCATTTTCACATTGTATAGCTGGGATTATGCGTGGTGCAGGTAAAGCAATTGTGCCTATGATAACTATGCTGTTTTCTTGGTGTATAATTCGAATCACCTACATTACGATAGCAGTACATATTGTTCCAAAGATTGGAGTAATATTCTGGGCATATCCACTAACATGGTCATTAAGTTCGATTATATTCTTGATTTATTTTAAGAAAGTCGATTGGCTACACACTTTTGAACGAATAGGTCATGAAGAAAAATTAATTAAAGAATAAGTAGAGTATTATATAGATAAATAATTTTCATATGGATTTAAACTAGTACTTGATATTTCATCTCAAAAGTTATATAGTAATAGTAACCATTATCGCATTACAATATAATGTGTTTTAAGTGGGAAAAAATCGATAAATAAAACAATATATAGATAGCCTAAAGAGATATGTGGGAGGATTATTCATGACAATTAATATACGCAAAAGAAATAATACAATAGAGCCCCTATATGTAGAAAAGACAAAGAGAATGATCGCATTTGCATGTGAAGGACTTGAGGGTTGCGATCCAATTGAATTAGAATTAGATGCAAGAATTCAATATGTAGATGGAATGACAACGAAAGCAATTCAGAAAGTATTAATTCAGACAGCAATTGAAAAGGTAGTTCGTACCACAAAAGATGAATTCGGGAACTCAACAAACCAAACAAATACCAACTGGCAATATGTAGCAGCAAGATTATTTGTATTTGATTTGTATAAGGAAGCTGCTATTAGCAGAGGATATAAACATTTTGGATATGGTGATTTTGTTACTCTAGTTGACACATTAACAGATTCTAATCAATACGGTGCATATCTTAAAGAAAATTATACAAAAGAGCAGATCAAAGAGTTAGGTGAGTATATTAAACCTGAGAGAGATTACCTATTTAATTATGAGGGTGTGAAGTTATTAGCAGATCGATATCTAATCCGTAGTACTAAAGGTGAAGGATGTGAACTTCCACAGGAACGTTTCTTAGTTATTGCCATGCATCTTGCAATACCAGAAGGTGAGAATCGTGTTAAATATGCAAAAGAATTCTATGATATATTAAGCACATTGCAGATGACGGTAGCAACACCGACATTAGCTAATGCAGGAACTAGTTTTTATCAGTTAAGTAGCTGCTTTATTTCAACTGTTGGAGATAACCTCTGGTCGATTTATGATGTGAATCAGAAGTTTTCTAAGGTAAGTAAACACGGTGGTGCATTAGGAATTTATATTGGGAAGATCCGTAGTTTGAATAGTGAAATTCGTGGTCATAAGAATGCATCTGGAGGGGTTATCCCGTGGGTGCGTCTATATAATGATACTGCTGTGGCGGTTGACCAATTAGGTCGTCGTAAAGGTGGAGCAACAATTACTCTTGATATATGGCATGCGGACTTATATGATTTTCTTGAACTTAAGACGAATAATGGTGATGATCGTAGAAAGGCTCATGATATATTTACAGGATTAAGTATTCCAAATCTATTTATGGAACGTCTAGAGGCAAGAGAAGAATGGTCATTATTTGATCCATACATGATAAGAAAAGTCATGGGATTCTCATTAGAGGATTGTTATGATGAGGTAGACGATAAAGAATTTACTAGAAGATATCTTGCTTGTGAAGCATGTGAGGAATTACCAAGAATTAAGGTGACAGCACTTGAAATTATGAAGAAAATTATGAAGAGTGCAGTTGAGACAGGAACGCCGTTCTTCTTCTTTAGAGATACAGTAAATCAAGCGAATCCAAATAAACATGAAGGAATGATCTATTCATCAAACTTGTGTCAAGAAATTGCGCAGAATATGAGCGAGACAGAATTGATAGAAGAAGCTATAATAGATGATGAGTATGGTTCAAAACAAATCATACACAGGATGAAACCAGGAGATATGGTTACTTGTAATCTAAACTCTATTAATCTTGGTAAAATCGAAAAGAAAGATTTAGCGCATAATGTTCCGTTACAGATTCGTATGCTTGATAACGTTATTACACTGAATAAAGTTCCGGAGTTAGATGCTAAGATTACGTCGGATAAATATCGAGCAATTGGACTTGGAACAAGTGGATACCATCATTATCTTGCAAAAAATCAAATTACATGGGAAAGTGAAGAACATTTAAGAGAAGCGGATGAATTATTCGAAGAAATCGCTTACCAAGCCATTAAGGCATCAATGGAATTAGCTAAAGAAAAGGGAGCTTATGAAGCTTTTGAAGGTTCAGAATGGCAAACAGGTGCTTATTTCGATAAACGTGGATATACAAGTGAAAGATGGCAAAAGCTAAAAGCAGACGTTGCGCAATATGGTTTACGTAATGGATATATTATGGCAGTTGCACCAACAGGAAGTACTTCAAACATTGCCAATACTTCTGCTGGAATTGATCCAATCTTCAAACGTTTCTTCGTGGAAGAGAAGAAGGGAAGTTTTATCACGAAAACTGCACCTGATTTGAATGATGAAAATTATTGGTTTTACAAAGAAGCCCATACAATTGATCAACAATATTCCGTTAAAGCATGTGGAATTCGTCAACGTCATATTGATCAGTCACAATCCATTAACTTCTATATTACACCTGAATATAAAGCGAAAGATATCCTAAACTTATATGTGGAAGCTTGGAAACAAGGATTAAAGACTGTATACTATATAAGAAACCAATCGCTTGAGATGGATGAATGTACAAGCTGTTCAAGCTAATAAATCCAAGGTGATCGATATTATGAGAAGAAATTGAGAGGTAAAGATATGGATAAAAAGAAGATATTTAATGAGTATGGTGAGCGTGGCACAAGTAGTATGATAAATGGTAATACAACAAATCTAAGAGAATGGAATCGAATCAAATATGACTGGTCTAGAATGTTATATCGTACCATGTTGAATAATTTTTGGATTCCAGAAGAGATTGCATTAAACGAGGATATAAAACAGTTCCCTTACTTAACAGATGGTGAGAGAAATGCCTTTGATAAGATTATCTCGTTCCTTAATTTCCTAGATTCCATACAAACGGAAAATCTTCCGAATTTGTCAAGATATATTACAGCGCCAGAAGTAACTTCACTACTTAATATTCAAGCGTTTCAAGAAGAAATACATGCGCAGAGTTATTCTTATATCCTTGATACCGTGACAAATCCGATTACTAGAGATAAGATATATGATATGTGGCGAGAAGATGAGCATCTATTAAAAAGAAACAAATTTATTGCTGATATTTATCAACGATTCAATGAAAATCCTAATGAGGAGAATTTTCTTCGAACGATTATAGCTAACTATATTCTTGAAGGAATTTATTTCTACTCAGGATTTAGTTTCTTCTATACCTTAGCAAGACAAGGAAAGATGACAGCTACAAGTATTATATTTAAATATATTAACCGTGATGAAGTTACGCATCTTGTGTTATTCCAAAATATTATCAAGGAAATGAGAATAAAGAGTTATTTACACCAGAATTTGAAGAAGAGATTCGTCAGATGATGAAGACTGGTGTTGAGCATGAAATCTCCTGGGGGCAGTATGTAACAGATAATCAGATACTTGGTATTAATAATGAGTTAATTGACAAATATATCAAGTATTTATCAAATCTAAGACTTAGAGCAATTGGTGTTAAGGAATTATATCCAGAGATTAAGGAGCATCCGATGTCTTGGCTTGAGTCTTTCTCTAACTTAAATAG
>NZ_CBDLAM010000107.1:5123-8361 GCF_965301125.1 Anaerosporobacter sp.
ACTTCTTTGAAGCAAACGTCACTAATTATACCAAAGCAGCAGCATTTGATTTTGATGAGTTAGAATAGCATTTAAAACACATTAGTAAAATGAAATAGAATAAGGGTTATAGTTTAGAAAGAAGGATAAAATTATGAATAAAATAGCAGTGTATGATACGAAATCATATGATAAAGAATGGCTTGAAAAGTTAGGAACAGATTATAAGTTCAAATTTATTGAGAGCAGATTGAATGAAGAAACCGTAGAGCTTGCTAAAGGCTGCCAAGGAGTTTGTGCATTTGTAAATGATGATATCAACAAAGAGACAGTAGATAAACTACATGAGCTTGGAATTGAAGTAATCGCTATGCGCTGTGCAGGTTACAGTAATGTTGATTTTAAAGCAGCTTACGGTAAGGTTCATGTTGTTCGTGTACCAGCATATTCACCACATGCGGTGGCAGAACATGCGGCTGCACTTTTATTAGCAGTTAACCGTAAGATTCATAAAGCATATAATCGTACAAGAGACTTTAACTTTAGTTTAAGTGGATTGACAGGTATGGATTTATATGGTAAGACTATTGGTATAATTGGAACAGGAAAGATTGGACAAACATTTATTCAAATTTGTCGTGGTTTTGGTATGCATGTAATTGCTTATGATTTATATCCTGCTAAGAATACAGATCTTGAATACGTAGATTTAGATACTTTGTTCCGCGAAAGTGACATTATTTCATTACATTGTCCATTAACAGAGCAGACAAAACATATATTATCAAACGATGCGTTCTCAAAGATGAAGAAGGGTGTATATATTGTTAATACCTCTCGTGGTGCTTTAATTGAAACAGAAGCTTTACTAGAAGCGTTGAATGATGGAACAGTAGCAGGCGCCGGTCTTGATGTATATGAAGAAGAAGCTGATTATTTCTTCGAAGATCTGTCTGGTACAATTATGAAAGATGATATGCTATCCCTTCTTGTATCAAAACCAAATGTATTATTGACGTCGCACCAAGCATTCTTAACAAATGAAGCATTAGAGAACATTGCTAAGGTTACCATTGATAATCTAGATGAATTCTTTGGAGATAAACCATTAACTAATGAAGTATGCTATCATTGTCAATCAGGTAAGGTTTTAGAGAATTGTCCAAAGAAAGAAACAGGCCGTTGCTTCTAAAAGGACTTATAGAACTGAGATAAAATTCTGTAAGTTAGACATTTATAAAATTGTCTAGCTTACAGAATTTTTTTGTGAAAATTAACAAGAAATACTGACTATATATTTCTTATATACAATTATAATATTATTGATTGATAACTTTTTTATTAGTTTTTTGAATAAACTAATAGCGGAGATAAGTAATATATGTTATAATAGACGATATATATGATTCAAATTGTCATATATATAGACTCAATATGTAAGAGAAGTGTTCTGTTACTGTTGTAGTGATTGAATAAATGAATTATTGAGGTGTACGTATATGAAAAAATTAAAGAAGGTTATTTCAAAACAAAAACAAGAATTTAAATTACCAAAAGTAAAATTCAAGAGAACCAAAGAAGTAAAAGAAATTCCAAAATTAAAGGGAATTCAAAGGGTAATGAGAATCCCTAAATTAGGGGGGGAAAATGAAATTACGAATAAAAAAACAAGGCAAAGGAAATTACGTACTGTTTTATTAATGGGTTTTGTTGCACCAGTTATATTGATAATATCGTTGGGAATTATATCATATAACTTAGCTTCAGATGCAATCATTAAGAATTATGAGAGTTCTTCTTCTGAAACATTGGGAGCAAATGCTAGATATATGAATAGTATATTTGAAGAAGTTGCAACTCAAACAGTAAAGATAATCACAAATAGTAATTTTGAGTACTACTATAATAGGAATAATGGGAATACAGCTGAGGGTTTAGCGTATCTACGTGACCTAAAGAGTGATGTTGTGTCCAGTACCACTCTTATAGAGGGGATAAGAAATATCATTATATTAGATGACGATAAAAACTCAATTATTAATGGTAAAGATAGAATTAAGGATTCAGCATACGAACTGTTAGCTTCTACAGAGTTAGTGGAGGGAGATAGTACAAAAGAGGGTTGGTATGGTTCACATGGTCCAATTGATGAGAAAGAGGAAAAAAATTACGCAATAACGTACATAAAAGAAGCAATAAAGAGTAATACATATGTAATAACAGATATGGACTATGAATATGTTCAGACAATGTTAGACAATTTTCATCAAAATGGTTCAATAACTTCTCTTGTAACAAAGGACGGCATAGAGATATATTCCTCAGAATCAGAAGTAGGTGAGGATACTGTGTTCTATAATCAAGAGTTTTACAATAAAGCCTTACAAAAAGAAGAAACTGGTTACGAATATGTAACAATAGATGGTAAAAACTATCTATTTACCTATAGCCAGGTAGAGGATGGGGAATTAGTACTGTGTAGTTTGGTACCGAAAAGTATGATTCTAAAGAATGCGACTTCCATTGGTAGTGCAAGTATTATATTTGCAATTGTTTCATCTATTATTGCATTGATAATTGGTACTGTTTTAGCAAGAGGAATTGGTAAAGCAATCGGTGATATGAAAGATACAATGGAAAGTGTAGCACAAGGTGATTTAACCGCTACGTTTAAAACGAAGCGTAAAGATGAGTTTAAGATATTAGAGAATAGTCTATCTAATATGATTAGTAATATGCAACAGCTTGTTAAGGAAGTTGCTGAGGTTAGTGATCGAGTTAACGTTTCGGCAGAAGATTTATCAAATACATCATCAATGGTATTAGAATCTTCAAAGAATATATCCATTGCAGTAAACGAAGTAGCAATTGGCGCCTCAAAACAGGTATTAGATACAGATGCTTGCTTAAGACAGATGTCAACATTGTCAGATATGGTTAACAAAGTATATGATGAAACCAATGAGATGGATGGGTTATTTGAGAATACAAGAGAAACAGTTTCTGATGGTCTTACAATTGTTAATAATCTTAATGATAAAGCGAAAGCAACTTCGCAGATAACGAAGGAAATTTCAGCAGGTATGAAAAATCTTGAAGAGAATTCTCGTTCTATTGAGAGTATTGTTAATGCAATTAATGAAATCTCGGAACAAACTAACCTATTATCCCTTAATGCTTCTATAGAAGCAGCTAGAGCAGGGGAGTCAGGTAGAGGTTTTGCTGTAGTAGCAACAGAGATTAGAAATCTAGCTACTAA
>NZ_CBDLAM010000107.1:8371-13255 GCF_965301125.1 Anaerosporobacter sp.
CAATGGAATCTGCTAGTCAGATTCAAGAAATTATTAATTCAATTCAATACCAAACAAAAGAAACAGTTAAGACAACACAGAAAGCGGAAGAAATTGTTTCCACACAAGAAAAAGCATTACAAGATACAATTAATGTATTTGGAAATATTAATAAGCTGGTAGAAGAATTAGTATTAGAAATTAATAAAGTTAAGCAATATGTATCTGGAATGGAAGGCGCTAAGAATGATTCGCTTGATTCCATTCAGAATATTGCAGCAGTTTCTGAAGAGGCAGCAGCTAGTTCAGAAGAAGTAAGTGCAACTACAATTAATCAGTCTGACGAGATGGAACAACTAGCAACAGCAGCAGAGGGACTTACAAGTGATGCAAAAGTATTACAACAAGCAATAGGAAAATTCAAAATATAATTAATCTATTAAATAATTAATATGTAGAAATAAAATGATACTTTGCTAATATATGCAGTATATTAGCGAAGTATCATTTTTTGTATGGACATAAATTATGTGGCGAGAATAACCTTTCTGATTTAATTTGTTTATGTAGATAAATTTGTAATTAGTCAAAATGTATGGTAATATTAAATAGTTGATTTACAATTAGTAATAATGGCTAATATTATTGTTTTACACACAAATAAATAACATTATTATGCTGGTTAATATAATAATTAAAAGAAAAAAATAAACGAAATAAACAAAAGACTATGCACTTGTGCTAGGAGGATTTCTATGAAATTACAACGAATAAAATGGTCGAAAATGCAGCTAAAGACAGTTTTTTATATATCTTTTTTCAGCTTTATTATATGTCCAATATTAATTGTATTGATTACCGTACTGAATATACTAAATCAGGAATTTAAGAAACAGTCAATTGAAAATATTAAACAAGTGCATGAAACAATAGTTACAGAATTAACTTCTGATATAGGAGTTATGTCAATGAGGTTATCTCATCTCATATATAGTAATGACAATGAGATATTGGATTATGCTGCAGGAACAGATTCAGATGATTTTAAAGAAAGATATGATTCTAATCAAAAACTAAAGCAGGCAAGCGGTTTGGCATTGGAACCCACATCAGAGATAATTTCAGTTGGATTTTATATGAAGGATCAAAAAATCTCGTATTATAAGAATACAATTAACATGTCATATGAGGAGTTAAGTAGTAGTAGATGTTTTAAGACAGCAATTGAAAATAAAAACCAAGTAACAATAGGATTTATTAATAATAAGTTAAATAGTGGGATTTATTCAGGAGCAACCAAGAATTCGTTGATATTAACATTTGCGTTTGCGCCTGATAGAAAGACAGATCGCTCGGAAAAGATAGAAATGGTTATGCTTTATCAAAATTCTGGCGTTGCCAATAAAATTAAGAATTACAATAGGGAGTATCTGAAAGGAAATAATAATTTCGGTATTATGGAAATGACATCAGGCGATGGTGAGAATATATTTACTACACTCGATAGTAAAGAAAAGTTTATTAGTTCAAAATATACGCATATAACCACACCTGTACAGATATATTCAGATACATGGTATATAAATAGTTACATAAAAACAAGTGATTTAAGTTCGAGTTTTTGGAAAGTCGCTCACTGGGTATTATTGGTTGCATTTCTTGTCTTGTTATTGGTATGTTACTATTCTAGTTATTTTTTAAGAAGTATTGTAAAACCGATACAAAGAATTAATTGTGGAATGAGACAGATTGAAGAAGGGGAATTACAAATCCATATTGAACCAGATGGGCAGTATGAAATCCGTACAATGATTCATTCTTTTAATTCAATGGTGCGTAGATTACAAGTGCTAATTTCTGAGTATGAAGAAAAAGTAAAGACAAGTGAAAAATCTTTAGAGGATTATTTTGCTGGAATGATTACTGGTGAGATAACGCCTGAGGAGGTAAGTAGAAGGTCAAAATACTTCTTTGAAGAGAGTTATGTAATTCTAGGGTTTGTGATGAATAAATGTAAATCCAGTGAAAACGAACATAATGGAATGGAAAAACTTCTTTGTAATTTCGAGCGTAACCCTAGGTTTAGTTCACGATGCACCCTGTATATTGAGAATTCCACTACTTTATATGCATTCTATCGTATAACAGAGGAAGATTATATAGGGAATATCAATAGTATGATACAGGAATTGCAAAAATCCATATATAGTGACTATGGGATTGATATAATGGCTAGTATAAGCAAAAAACAATTTGGCTATGGCGATTTTACAGATACATTAGAATATTTACAAAGAAGTTTTGATTTCCGTTTCCTAAAAGGCAAGAATGTTTGTATTGATTGTAATAAAGAAAAAGAATGTATGGATCAATTACTAGAATATTCAATTGAATGCTTAGTATTTTCTAATGCATTGTATATAGCCGATGAAAGAACGATTATACCTGAAAAAGAAAAATTATTTGAAGTACTAAACAAAGTGTCACTTAGAGAGGGACAATTGCATGTATTGGGCTTAATTCTTGCTATAGCTAAGAAATTTAATTCTAATCATGCCAACTTTTATGAAATCTTTGGAGAACAGTACAATTATTTTGAAAAAGTAGAACGGATAGAGGATGTTCGGAGTTTGAAGTTGTGGTTGACAAATTATATTGAATGGATTATCAACTATTCGGTAGAAAAACTATATATTAAAGAAAATGATATTATATCTAAAGCCAAAAGATATATAAACAACCATTATGATAATTCAGTGTTATCACTAAAAGAGGTAGCAGATTATGTTGAATTGAACGAAAAATATTTCACAAGTAAATTTTCGAAAGAAACAGGAGAGACATTTATAAATTATCTTACATCTCTTAGGGTGGAGAAAGCAAAGGACTTGTTGAAAACAACGAATTTTAAGATATATGAGGTAGCAGAAATGGTTGGATACCGTAATGTGGAGAATTTTAATCGTGTTTTCAAAAAAAATATAGGGACAAGTCCTGTGCAATATCGAAAGACAATATAGATTTTTTAGAAAAGAACAACTTCTCTGTATTGAATGCCATATGTGAACATATTTATATGTTCACATATGGCACACAGCTACAAAAAGTTGTTTTTTTTATGTTATATTTCAATGCATTTAGTTTTATTGACATAGCTAGTTTGATCAAACATTATTTTGTAACAATAACAATATTTTATTAAAAACTTTAATTTTCTTACTATATATTAGGAATAGTTACGATATATCAAGAAATCAAAACGGTAATATGTGAAATATAATCAAGAAAAATGAAGTTTTTCCATAGTGATTCGAGGGGAAGATTGTTATGATACAGCTATCAAACAAAAGGAGGATTTTTATGAAACCAAAACGAAAACTCATTGCATCTATTTTAACGGTTACACTTTTAGCAACTTCTTTTATCGGGTGTTCTAAATCAAACAATGAAAAGGAAGCGGTTACACCTACCAATTCAGAAACAACAGACACGAGTACGAATGAAGAGGGAGGAACAGTGAATAAAGAATTATCAGCTTCTCTCACATTTGCAATTTGGGATAACAATCTCAATGATTTTATTGAAGAAAATGATATGGTTGGTAAGTTCCAAGAGCAATATCCTAATATTGATATTGAAGTAGAAAAAATCAAAGATGACAGTGAATATTGGAATACAATGAAAATAAGAACATCAGCAAATCAATTACCAGACATCATGTTTAATAAAACCTTTACATTATCAAGATTTAAAGAGTACTTAGTTGATTTAACGGATACCGTTGCTGCTTCTAATAATGAATTAGCTTCGGGATATGCGATTGATGGAAAGGTCCTTGGAATACCACTGACTTCAGGATATGAATATGTGTACTATTGGAAAGATCTTTTTAAAGAAGCAGGTGTGGAGGTTCCAACTACTTGGAGTGAATTTGAAGAAGTAGCAAAAACATTACAAGCTTATTATGAAAAAGACAATAAGGATTTCATGGCAATTGCTTGTGGATTAAAGGATTCATGGCCAGATTACCCATATATGGAATTTATGCCAGCATTAGAATCAGGAAATGGACAGAATTGGAATACAATGGCTACGCAAGATACTCCTTTCTCAGAAGGGACAGATATTTATAAAGCATATACTAAAGTACATAGTCTATTTACTTCAGGAGTATTAGGAAAAGATCCTTTAGGTTTAGGTAATGATCAAGCAACAACTTTGTTCTCTACAAAGGGTGCAGCTATGATTGCATTAGGTGATTGGGGACTTCAAAACATTAAAGGAGCTACAGAAGATGTATCCCAATTGGGTACTTTCTATTTACCAACGAGAGACACAGAATCTGATCCGTACAATGTAATCGTACAAGGAGATTCCTTTATGGGAGTTACTACCCATTCAAAAAACACAGAAGCAGCGAAAGCATTTGTTGAGTGGTTTTACTCAGATGCATGGTACCCAGATTATCTTAATTATGTATCCTCCGCTTCTTCCATGAAGAATTTTCCAAAAGACAAGGACCCTGTTTTAGCTGAGGCTGACACGCTTGCTCCAGATAAAGTTTTAGTTATGTATGATGGCGGCGGAGATGATTTTACCGCAATCCAAAATACCACAACATTTGACTATAAAATGTTAGGGGCTCAAATGTCAATTAGTGATTTTGATTTAAATAAAGAATTTGATAAGCTAAATTCTGCATGGAAGGATGCGAGGGCGAGTCTCGGTATCAAATAAACTGATTATTTGCAACTATATAAGGGCTACAAATGATAGCCCTTATATAGGTCAATGGTACGGATTAACCCCCTTTAATTGGTACTATTGACCTAAGATAAGGAGGCAGCTGTGAGTAAATTATCCAGAAAAAGAAAACAATTTATTTTAATTTCACTTATAATACCA
>NZ_CBDLAM010000108.1:0-6095 GCF_965301125.1 Anaerosporobacter sp.
TTCTATATCCGCATCTGAAACAACAGTTTCTTTTCGGACAATAACGTCAAAATCTCCCATAATGTCTACAATTCCAGAAACTAATACATCACCCTTCTTCACCACTGTTCCTGTTTTTACTTGAGGAACTCCGCTCCTTGTTATTATAGAAGTAATAATCCCATCTTTATTCGCAACTATATGACACGGGTCTGTCCTTCGTACAACGGGCTTTGGAATATTTGTTTCCTTAATCTTAATCAACAATCTGGTACCACGTATTTCGGCAGATACCCAACCAATATCTGGATACTGCGCTCGAATTTCTTCTTCAATTTCTTGACAGCTAACTTTCCTTTTCTGAATTCCTGTATATACATTATTTTTCCTCAGAAATTTAACGATAGCTTCATCAGTATGCTTTAATTCACCAGAAATACTAATTTCCCAGATGAATAACGACATGATATAAACTAAAATACAGCATAATAACACACCTATTGCAAATACTTTTCTTTTACGATATCTATGTAATAAGAATGGGAACCCATATCTCTTTTTAATGAATGGTCTTGTCTTTGTTTTCTTTACAATTTGTTTCAACTCTCGAAATCCCTGTACACTTATAAAAAACTCATAACCATTTTCTACCTGTCTTAAATCCCAAATCAATATATCTCTTGCACTACATAGGTTGATGAAACGTTCCGGTGAATACCCTTTAATTCGCACGAGAAGGTATCCACGAAACCATTTTACAATTCGAATCAGCAAACGAAAACCTCCTTACTAACAATATTTGATCGAATGTACAATCCCAGAAACTCTCATTTCGTCATTCGTAAAATATTTGATTGTAAGGTTCGTTCCCTCTATGCAAATCTTACCTGTTTTCGTCTGTACTTTAATAACTGCAGAATTATATTCTATTATTCCTTTATAATTTTCTATGCACAAGCTACAGCGCCCCGTAGTTGTAATAATTGGAGCACCAGCAATCATATCTCCTGGTAGATGTAGATTATTCGATAAGGATTCAAGATAAGTTTCCTTTTCCTCAGGTGTAACTTTCTTGTTGGAATTTTCAAACTGTTTATAGAGAGTCTTTTTAGACTTCTTTTTAAATGTGTCATGACTCGACTTCAAACTTTTACCCATCTAACTAGTATGCCCCTTTCTAAGGCTTGAGACTTTCGTTATTTCTTAACCTAGCCTCCCGCACATAGTAGTACTATAACAGTATATGATTAAAGACAAAAAGTTTATACACAGTTTATTACCAAATTCATACATCTCTTATAATCGTAAAAAACCCTTAATCATAAAATGATTAAGGGTTCATTGTCTTTTTACGTAGTGCAAATGCTACACTATTTTAAAACTATTTAAATTTACGTTTACGAGCAGCCTCTGATTTTTTCTTACGTCTTACGCTTGGCTTTTCATAATGCTCTCTTTTACGTATTTCTTGTTGGATACCTGCTTTAGCACAGTTTCTTTTGAATCTGCGTAGAGCACTATCTAAAGTTTCATTGTCTTTAACAATTACATTTGACATAGTCTCACACCTAACCTCCCTCCAGTTGTGTATTGTGCCTATACAACTGTTTGGGTATAATTTGAATAGCACTATCAATATTATAGTATTTGCAACTATAAATGTCAACATTTTTTTGCAAAATTTCTTATATTATAATAGCAGAAATTTTATAGTTGTTGTTCCAATACTTCTGTTACCTTTGCAATTGCTTCATCAATTCCCGCAGGATTCTTTCCACCAGCTTGTGCCATGTTTGGACGACCACCGCCGCCGCCACCAACGATCGCTGCTATAGCCTTAATTAGGTTACCTGCATGCGCTCCTTGTTTCATTGCTCCATCTGTTGCCATAGCAATCAGATTAACTTTGTCACTACCTTGAGCAGATGCAAGAACAATTACACCTTCACCTAATTTTTCTTTTAATTGGTCACCTAAAGTACGAAGACCATTCATATCTACATCAGGTACTTTTGTAGCAAGTACTTTCATACCTTTTACTTCTACTACTTGGTTCATAACATCACCAAGTGCATCTTTTGCTAATTTATTCTTTAATTTTTCATTTTCAGCTAAAAGAGTTTTTATTTCCTCTTGCATTGTTTCGATTTTCTTAGATAACATAGCAGGTTCTGCTTTTGCAACTTTGGAAGCATCATTAAGTGTTTCTTCTATATGGTTATAATATTCGAATACACCTTTACCTGTTAATGCTTCAATCCTTCTTACACCAGCTGCAACACCTTGTTCACCTATAATTTTAAAAGCTGCGATTGTACTTGTATTACTTACATGAGTACCACCACATAATTCTCTACTGAAATCTCCAGCAGATACTACACGTACAGTATCTCCATATTTTTCACCGAATAATGCCATCGCACCAGATTTTTTCGCATCTTCAATTGACATTTCTTCTGTTTGAATTGCAATACTAGCTTCAATTTGCTCATTAACAATTGCTTCTACTTTGGCAATCTCTTCTTTTGTTAATGCTGAGAAATGTGTGAAGTCAAAACGAAGACGATCTTTACTTACATAAGAACCAGCTTGTTCAACATGATTTCCAAGAACCATCTTAAGTGCTTTTTGAAGTAAATGTGTTGCTGTATGGTTCTTACCTGTTGAAGTTCTTCTCTCTTCTTCAACTACTAAAGTAACAGTATCGTTTACTTTAATAATACCTTCTTCCATCTTACCAACATGACCAACTTTTCCACCTTGTAATTTAACAACGTCTTCTACTATGAAGGTAGCGTTTGCAGTCTTAATTACACCAGTATCATTTAACTGACCACCCATTGTAGCATAGAAAGGTGTTTCATCAACGATGATTGTACCAGTTTGGCCAGCTACTAATTCATCTACAATTTCAGTTTCTGTGGTAATAACAGTAACCTTACTATCATGAGAGAAACGATCATATCCTACGAAAGTAGAAGTGATTGCCGGATCAATAGATTGGTAAACAGTAACATCAGCACCCATATAATTAGTCACTTCACGAGCACTTCTTGCTGTTTCTCTCTGTACATTCATAGCTTTTTGGAAACCTTCTTCATCAACTAAGAAACCTTTTTCTTCTAAGATTTCTTTTGTTAAATCAAGCGGGAAACCATAGGTATCATATAACTTAAACGCATCTTCTCCGTCTAATGTATTCTTACCTTCATTCTTAAGGTTTTCCTCTAAATCAGCTAAGATACTAAGACCTTGATCGATGGTTTTATTGAAGTTATCTTCTTCTATTGTTAGTAATTTAAGGATATATTCTTTCTTTTCTTCTAATTCAGAATATCCATCTTTTGATTCAGCGATAACAGTCTTACATAAATCAGCAAGGAACTTACCATTGATTCCAAGTAATTTACCGTGACGAGCAGCTCTACGAAGTAATCTTCTAAGAACGTAACCTCTACCTTCATTAGACGGAATAATACCATCAGAAATCATAAATGTTACAGAACGGATATGATCTGTAATTAAACGAATAGAAACATCGTATTTTTCATTAGTTTGGTAAGTTACTCCTGCAATTTCACATACTTTATCACGAATTGCTTTCATCGTGTCTACATCATATACAGTATCGACATCTTGGACTACAACTGCTAAACGTTCAAGACCCATACCAGTATCAATATTCTTTTGACTTAATTCTGTATAATGTCCGTTTCCATCACTTTCAAATTGAGTGAATACGTTATTCCAAACTTCCATAAAACGATCACATTCGCAACCTACTTTACAGTCAGGGTTTCCACAACCGTATTTTTCACCACGATCATAATAGATTTCAGAACATGGACCACATGGACCTGCACCGTGCTCCCAGAAGTTATCACAGTCACCGTTTTCATCTCTTTCAAAACGTGTGATTCTATCAGCGGCTACACCAATTTGTTTTGTCCAAATATCAAACGCTTCCTCATCTTCAAAGTAAATGGAAGGATAAAGACGATCTTCTTCTAACCCAATTACTTCTGTTAAGAATTCCCATGACCAAGCGATTGCTTCTTTCTTAAAGTAATCACCAAATGAGAAGTTACCAAGCATCTCAAAGAAAGTAAGATGACGTGCTGTCTTACCTACGTTCTCAATATCACCTGTACGAATACATTTTTGACAAGTTGTCACTCTTTTTCTTGGAGGTATCTCTTGTCCTGTAAAGTATGGTTTTAGTGGTGCCATACCTGAATTAATTAATAATAAACTTTTATCGTTTTGTGGAACTAATGAAAAGCTATTCAATCTTAAATGATCTTTGCTTTCAAAAAATTCCAAATACATTCTTCTTAAATCATTAAGTCCGTACACTTTCACTGTGTTTGCCTCCTGCATATATTCTATTCGAATGTGTTCAATCAACCACAAACTTGCATAGATAGATATAAAAATTAATTATGGACTCTTGTCCTAATTCTAGTTATCTATTATAAATTGTTCTATAATTTTTGTCAACTAAAGTGACAATACTACAGCATCGAAAGGTAAATTTGTTACGTTCTTCATTGTACTCGTCTGAGTTTCCGATTGTTTCAGTGGTAATGCTGCAAACCAGATTGTTCTTTTTTTGATATCCTACATCGAACTCAGTTCCGACTATTAACACAAGCATTCTTTTATTTTACTTCATCTTCACGGAAATTCCGAGATTTCAATCACATTTAATTTTATTGTTATTCGATATTTCTTCGATCAATTACATCGGTAATTGCCCCTTTCATAGGATCAATTTTCAACTCATAAATCGAATATGTTGCATCTTCTGTTTCATATATCTCAAAATACCAAATATTTTCACTACACCCTACTATAATTTTAGGTTTTTCATATACAGCCAGATAATTCTCCCCCAGCAATGATTCTACCATATCAAATAATTCTGGAATATCAATAATCCAATTTTGTGCATCTAACTCCTCTTCACTTCCTCCTATTAATTGATTGGCATTACCATAAGAAGAAGAAAAATTATAGATACAATTTTTACTCATACTAATATCCACCGTAGCGTCTGCATCTAGTTTATCTGTAACATTCCTTTCATAGAAAAAATATGTTATGTCTCCATGCCTATTTTTAATTTGCTCTTTACCTATGAAGCCAACATTAATATATTCCAAATACATAGTATCTCGCCATTTTTTAGCTCTTTTTGATGCATAAGGAATTCCTTTCTTGATTGTATCAATCGTTTCATCTAAACGTACTTCCGTTTGATCCCTTTGTTCCTTTGGTTTTGGATTATCATCAATACCACACCATATTATAAATAAAACACATACACATATTATTATCATAAAGCAAAAATATTTACGTCTCATAAAAACCTCCATAAATAATAAATAACCTTTTTAGGTTACATCACCGAGCTATTTAATATTTAATCATTTTGTTAAAGTCATGAAAAATATCATAATATTCTATAACAGCTTTTCCGTAAGCTATATTGCCATTATACTGCCCTATTACCTTAATTTGCTCTTGCCTTGTTGCTTTACTTATATCTATATTTAGTTTTCTTGCTTCATTCTTTAAAACCAAAGCAACATAATAAATATTTGTTTCATCATCCTGTAATTTTTTCCACATTTTCCATAAATCCTCTTCTTTATTTGAATCTAATTTATAATTTCTATTGATTCCTCGTTCAGCATCTATTGCAGTTTTAGCAAAAATCTGTCCTAAACCTGTTGAGCAGTCGCTACATCGTTTTTGTATTTTTTCTATACCAAACATTTTACATATCTGATAATCCGAAAAAGGTATATCTTTAGGAATATAATAATTTTTTACCAGTAGATCCATGCCAATATCTTCATACCCATAGCATATTAATTCTCTGAATAAAACTGCCTGTATCATTTATTTTGGAACACCTAATTCTTTGCTTACTTTATCAATAGTTTCACTATATTTGAGCACTATAGACATTGCCTTAGAAGTTGAATAAACCGACTTGAGTTTAGTCGTAAATTTCAACTCTTTTCTTTTATCCCTAAGCCGTAACAATAATATTAATATTGCCTTTTCATTTTCAGACATTTCATCTATATAAGAATGTTTGTTTATGG
>NZ_CBDLAM010000108.1:6105-13217 GCF_965301125.1 Anaerosporobacter sp.
ATATTTATTTGATTTAGGAGATTCATTTGAAAATATGATGCTATTATGTCCTCCTTTATTTTGTTCTTCTGTTATTTTTCTTTCAGTATCTAAATATCTTACAGCAATATTTCCTAATGCAGCTTGCATTTTTTCTATTATGTCTATTTGTTCTTTTAAATCATTTTCCAAATCATGCGTATTTTTTAATAAATCTGAATATATTCTATTACTAAATACTGAATTGTTTGATATAGAAATTATTTCTTGCTGTATTTCTTTTAATCTATGAGCTATGTCTGCTTGTTCAATAGAACATTTTTTCAAACAACTAACACTTACTTTATATTCTGTCATTATCAATCTCCTTCAAACTTATTATTTTAAGATATTATTACTACTGTTTATTTTATAATCAGTATTTTTCATATGTAATTTTTCTTTTCATAATAGCAATTAATTATTTTTCATAACTTCAGAATATAAAAGTCAAAATAACTTAATTAATATATAAATTATACTCCCATATACTGCAATGACTTCTCCCAATAAGCAGCTCTAGTTTGATCACCTAGTCTATTTTTGCTTCTAAATCTTTGTGATAATAGTATTAGATTTTTCAATCAGTTCCCTTATATTTTACTTGTTTTAAACAATTTTCACTATGCTTTTTCTTAAAGTAAAACAGACCCATTCCCTCGACAATAATCATCCAATATTTATTTAAAAACCTTGACCCTTTAAAACTTTTCTTGCGAATTAGTGTATAGATAATTGCCATTTTAAGCACCTCTAACTCTCGTGGATATAGATTGCACGGAATTTCCGAGATTTTAAACACATTTAGTGCAAATTTTTTTGACTTTCAGAATGACAATACTGGGCCTTTCCAATTATTCTACAATTCGGTTATTTTTTCTTAATAACCTATTCTGTATCATTGCCTTCACCATAACTCTTTCTTCCTTATTAAGTACGATTAAATAATTGATACCATATCCAATCAAGCCACATGCTACAGCACTTATCGCAAGTAAAAACCATGTATTAGAAGGGACAACCATTCTAAATAGAGCAAAGGCAACTAATATTATAGTTGAAGAAAACATGCCTCGTAGTAACGGCTCATAGAATGTCCACCATTTTTGTTTCAAAATCTTAGCCGCATAAATTGGCGCGAAAAAGAAAACACGAGCAGTTAATAAAACACTACTTACTAATTGTATTGCATATACTCCTAAATTCGTATATTTGCACAAGACTATTGATCCAACAATATTAGCAACACCAATTCCTAAAGAAACTAGTACCGATACTTTAAGCTTGCATGTAATTGTATTAACCGTATAAAGCGGCATTATGTAAACATCAAAAATTGTTTGCGCCAATATCATAATTGACAAGATTTGCACCGTCCAAACTTCTTTATCTGTTAAAACTCTAAGCCATAAACCTAAGAAATCATATCCAAAAGCTATAAAGCCTAATATTGGGACCGAACAGATAAAGCCACAAACTTTTATAGCACTTTTAACGTATTTAACGAATTCATCCATATCACCTTTCGCATAAATTATTGTCATCTGAGGACTAAATGAATCAGATACAATCCCTATAATAGTCATAATATATGATGGAATTGTCTTTGCAAACCCCATAAGAGTCATTGATGCTGCATCAATATAGATATTTGTAAGTAACATATCGCAACCATTAATAAGTATGGTAGACATTTGCTGAACGGAACTCCATACTCCTACCCTCATAAGTTCAAATACCGATTTTTTATGTACAGAAGATTTTGAAAAACGTAGTTCTGGTACTAATTTTCTTGTATTATATGCATTCGCAACGGTAATCCATAGTCCGCATACAAAATGTGCCATTCCTACATACCAAACTTTTGGAGCAAAACATGTAAAACAACCAATTAAAATAAATGCCTTCATAATTACATTTTCCATATTAATTCTGCCTGATATATCTAGTCGATTTGCAGCATAGGCTCCTACACTATAAGGATTAGTAACTAGAGAAACTAAGAAATTAGTGAAAATAAATACCCATAATAACTTAACATCAGCTAGATTAGCAGAAGGTACTTTCAGAAAATATTCCAAATAAAACACACACAAAATTGATGGAAGTAATAAGATTAACGTAACAACAGCATTTGCAACAATAACCGACGAGAAATAACGTTTTGCCGCATCATAGTCTTTATTCGCAAGACTAATTGTAATATATCTATTGAGCATCGTATTCAACCCTATTGTAAAGATAGTGACATAATTAATTGTTTGATAGGCTAAACTAACAAAACCATAGACTTCTTTTCCTACATGCTCTGTAACATAACGCGTTAAATAAAAATTTATCGCTAAATTAACAATAAATGTTAACATTTGTATTATCATATTCATCGCTACTCTTTTTTTACTATCCACTTTACTTCCTCCATACAATCATCAAGTTTAGTCATTTAAGATAAGTTGATATTATACATCACTATTTCAACTAATTTTGTCTATAATTATCCTTTTTTAACATAAATTAACTCCTAGTATACCATAAATTTCTTGTTTTTCAATCTTAATCATTTGAGATTTCGTAAATTTATTAGCTTTTACTTCACTTCAGCTTATTTATAAACATAAAATTAAAAAGCACTTAGTCCTATGCTAAAGTAGGTTTCAATAAAACCATTCCTCAACATTGGACAAAGTGCCACTTTATTACTTAGTTTCAAACATTATTACTTACTTGCAAACATTATTACAAATGAATTAGGATCTAATTCACTTAAAGTGAAACTATTAGTCAGAAGAACTGAATCTTTACTAATATCACTTTTTATGCTTATCTTTTCTAAAGAACCATTCAACCAAACCAACAATCTACCCTTATTAGTAATTCTCTCAAGGCAAATGACATCTTCCTTATCTACCTTAGTAAATCCAAACGCATCTCCAGCTTGAAGATACTTCTTCCTTATAGAAATTAATTCCTTTACAAGTTCTTCTATGCCTTCAATCTTACTCCATGGCATTGCCTGCCGATATTCATTCTCTTTAATTCCCTCTATCCCTTTTTCATCTCCATAAAACACACTAGGGACACCTGGAAACATTAATAGGAAAACAAGAGCTAGTTGGTATCTTCTTAAATCTCCATTGCATAAGGATAAGAATCTTGGTACATCGTGACTATCTAACAAATTCAATTGCCCTAATGAAATGTTCTTTGGATACCGCAAATACATCTGTTGCATGCACTCTTTGAATTGCTTACCATTGATCTCTCTAAGTGCAAAGAATTCTCTACAATGCTTCCTAAAATCATAATTCATTGTAGAATCAAAGGTATCTCCTCGTAACCAACTTAAAGAATTCTCCCACACTTCACCAATTAATACAGATTGGGGATTTGCTTCTTTAGCTGCCTGTCTGAATTTATGCCAGAAGTTACGATCAATTTCATTGGCAACATCAAGTCTCCAGCCATCTACTTTGAACTCCTTTAACCAATAGGTACAAACCTTAGCAAAGTATTCTTGCACTTCTACATTAGAAGTATTAAGCTTAGGCATCTTTCTCTCATAGGCAAAACACGAATAATTAGGAAGTTCTTTCTCATCCTCTGGCCGAATCACCGGGAAATCAAGTTCATAAAACCAATCCTTATATCTTGATTTTTCCCCATTCTTAACCACATCATCAAAGGCGAAGAAATACCAACTACAATGATTGAATACGCCATCAATTATAATACGCATATCTCTTCTATGTATCTCATCCACAAGATTATGAAAATCTTCATCCGTTCCAAAACAAGGATCAATATGATAATAATCCAATATATCATACTTATGACTCTCACCTGCCACAAAAATAGGATTCAAATAGATACAAGTAAATCCAAGTTCCTGTATATAGTCAAGATTCTCTATAATTCCTTGTATTGTACCTCCAAGTCGTGATTTGCTAGTTGTTTGGTAAGTATCGGTAACCATACTGCTTTCAAGACCTTCTTGTCCATCAGCCCTTACTTCAATTTCTAATAGCTTTGGTTTACCAGATAACGCTCTCTTACCACTAGCAAAGCTATCTGGAAATATATTGTAGACAATAGCATTCTTAAACCATTCCGGTACATCTAGAATCTCTTCTCGTAAAATAACAGGATATTGATAATATTCACTTCGTCCTTCAATAATGTGATTATCAATTGTAACGTCTGCTAATTTACGTGTGAATTGATCTGCATAATAATAATACCATTCATCGTCTTTTTCTAATTTAAAATAATAACATATACGATTATATGTACTTTCAACATTCACCTCATAGTATGTATATAAAGAATCCTCTCCAATATTTCTCATTGGTAATGGACTAAATCGTACTGGTGTACAATTACATGCTCTGTCTCCATAATAGAGTGTACATGCAGTCAAATCATTCTTTCCTGTACGAATACGAATTGTTAAACTATGTTCACTCGTGGCAAATGCATACTGTGATAACGGTATATGTAAAATTGCACTTTTGTTCATATGACCATTCCTTTTCTTTTCTTTATTATCCTTTTACGCCACCTGCTGTCAAACCTGATACCATATACTTTTGAATTGCGAAGAAGATTACAAGAATTGGCATGGACACCATAATTGCCGCCGCAGTAAACATCGGCCAACTTCTAGTATAATCATCTGCCTGTAATTGATACAGACCTCCTGCTAAAGAGTAGCTTTTATCATTTAGTAAGAATGTAGTTGCAAATAAATATTCATTCCATACAAATATTAATACCATTACCGAAGTTACTATAATAGCTGGTAATGCCAATGGTAATATAATTTTAGTAAGTAATTGTCCATTACTTGCTCCATCAATTTTGGACGCCTCTTCTATTTCTATTGGTATTGTATCGAAATAGCCTTTCATATTCCAAATGCTAAAGATACACATACTTCCAGCATAGATAAGAATTAGTCCTCCTTGTGAATTCAAAAGATTGAGTGTTTTAAACAATCGAAAGATTGCAAACATGGATAAAATCTGTGGAAATGCATTTAGCAAAAGTAATAATAGTAAAATTTTTCGCTTTCCTCTAAACTGAAATCTAGAGAATGCATAGGCAGCTACTATCGCAAATCCCATTGCTATAACCATTGTTCCAACACTTAGAACTATTGAATTCTTAAACCATAATAAAAATGGTTTTTCCCGTAAAACCGCCTCATAATTCTTAAGTGTAAATGAGGTTGGTAATATGGACGCATTGGAAGATAAAGCACCTCCATCTCCACTCACAGATAATGTCAACGCATATAATATAGGTACCAAACCGATAAAACAAATCGTTATGAAGAATACATTAAGTGCAAATAAACCAATTCTTCTCTTTATTTTCTTCTTTGACATCTATGCTTCCTCCTTTACACCACGGTTTGTATATAGCGAACATACGATAATAATCAAGAATATAATTATCGATACCGCTGATGACAAACCATAATTATTGGATACAAAGGCATTCTGATGAGCATATGTAATAATCGTCTGTAAGGTTGAACCTGTTAAGGAACCTTTTTGTAATGTCAGCAAATAGATAATATCGAATTGCTTAAATGTTGTAAATGTAGTCATGATCACTGCCGGAGCAATAATTTGTTTAATAGAAGGTATTGTTATGTATAGATTCTTAACCATAAACCCTGCTCCATCTAGTGTCGCACTTTCATAATAAGAACGATCTATGCTTTGAAGTGCACCATCAATCATCATAATCATAAATGGTAGAGCCATCCATAGATTCAAAACCATACATGATAGGAACGCTGGTACATTTTCCGATAAAAAGTTCATCTTTCCTAACCCTAGTGATACCAATATCTTATTTAACAATCCAAATTCCGTATTATAGATTCCAACTCTCCACAGAAGAATGGATACATATGCAGGCATTGCCCAAGGAAACATCAATAGCGTCTTATATAATCTGCTTAATTTAAGCCCTGGGGCATTAAGCCCCAGTGCAATTAGATATGCAACAACAACTTGAATTACCATATTTATCATGGTCCAAATCACCGTTGTAAAAACTGCCTTAATAAAACCAGAATCAATCTTAAGCAACGCTCTTTTGTAGTTTTCTATTCCGATAACATTATAATCAAACCAATGGAAGACATTCATATTAGTCAAAGAGATATATCCTGTATATAGAATTGGGAAGACAATAATTATACTAATAAGAATTAATGCTGGTGCGGAATAAAGCCAAGGTATTATTTTCTTTTTACTCTTCATACTGTCTTTCTCCTTCTGTTAAAACGATTGCATTAATTATTGCATATCTTTAATGGCTGTTTGCGCATCCTTTTGATAAGTATCAGCTGCTTTATTTACATCTTCTCCTGATTTATTAACAGCTGCTAATAAACTTTCAGCTGGTCCCCACATTACAGACATCTCAGGGATATTAGGCATAGGAACTGCCGTGGAAGCTGTTTCCTTCATTGCAACTACCATTTCATTAGCAGCTACATCCGCATCATCATAGGATTTGCTATTTGCTGGTGCACAATTCGCTGTCTTAGCTAATGCTACTCCTAATTCTTGTTCTGTTATAGAAGTTAGCACTTTTGCTAATGCATCTTTCTTAGTATCTACTGCATGTTTTAAAACTCCAACTCCTTGTATACCTGAATATGGTGCAAGAGGATTACCATTAGGTAGTGTAAAACTTGCTAATGATTTAATTCCCAAATTAATACCCGCTTCATTAATTCCAGCTACTAACCATGGTCCACCAATGATAGCTGTAGCTTTTGATTCGTTAAATAATGTTGTAACTGTATTGTAATCACCATCTGCTTCTAGATCAGCAAATTTCTTGTTATATGCAATCGCATCTTTTGTTGCTTGGTCATTTAAACCTGGTTTTGCATCTTTGTCTATTATATAGCCGCCAAATCCATTGATATATGGTGACACATTATAAGCAGTTGAATGTTGATTTACTACTGCATACGTACCCTTCTCTGTATCCGTATGAGCTACCATATAATCATATAAAGCATCTGTTGTTGTAGGTACCTCACCTTCCCAAAGATCCTTGTTATACAT
>NZ_CBDLAM010000109.1:0-1743 GCF_965301125.1 Anaerosporobacter sp.
CTATAAGTTAAGATAGTATACCACAATATCAAAAAAATCCACAACAAATCCAAATCATTCACAAACTTTATTAGCACACTTGTTTCTTAGTAAATTATTCACTATAATAAATGTAAAAAATAAATATTCTTGATTATTCATCTTAATGTGAGTCGACTAAAATCTTAATATCTCAATTACGAAAGGAAGTTTATATGAATATACCGAATGACCCAGTAATATTACTTAGCTATATAAATACGCAATTAAGAGACTTCTATCCAAATCTGACAGACTTGTGTCTCTCTCTTAATATAAACGAAGAATCCTTATGTGCCAAACTTGAAACAATCGATTATAGCTATGATCAAACAACCAATCAATTTGTTTAGTAACATAAAAACGCTTGGAAAAATTAGCTCAATCTAATTTTTCCAAGCGTTTTTAATTATCTTCTAAAATCTCATCAAACAGTATAATTTCATCGTTAATCTTTGCAAAATATACACTGTCGTATTCTTCTATTTGGGATCTCCCACTAGTTGCTTCTGTAACTTCTTCTTGTAATTGATGTAATTTATCAAAGGTAACCAATAACTCCATTGTAACATTATCTGTATAGATGGTATCTAATACTGTTATTTGCATCTGACAAGTTATATATTGTAATTTTCCGATTCCATTATAATCAGTAACAATTCGCACTTTCTTGCCAGCCTTTTTTTCAACAATAACGCTTTGCTCAAGTCCTCCTAATGTAGCATTCGTATATGCACGTACTAGGCCTCCCGTTCCCAATAATATTCCTCCAAAATATCTAGTGACTACTACTAATACATTATGAATTCCCTGTCCTAACAAAACATCTAATATCGGCTTCCCTGCCGTGCCATTTGGTTCGCCATCATCACTACATCTTTGAACTTCATTTCTTTTTCCGACAACATAAGCATAACTATTATGAGTTGCATCCCAATATTCTTTACGAATCTGTTCTATATACGCAATTGCTTCTTCTTCTGAATCAATTGGCTGAACAGAAGTAATAAATCGTGATTTCTTCTCTACCATTTCTCCCTTACCTGAAGAATAAACTGCCTTGTAACTTTCTATCATAAAAACTCAATACCTCACAATCTGTATACCTTAATAACATACCTCAAAGTTGTTATCTTGATATCTATCATAACGTAAGTTTGTTGATAATGCAAGAAAGTCTTCTTATGTACTCGCTATTTTCCCCGAAGTGTATCCTAGCTACATAACCTTAGAGTAACAAGATCATCAACGACTTCAACCAAAGTCATGGGTGTTACTGTACACTCAATCAACGTGTGAATTAATTGCACTACTACTTCCTTCGAATACGATAATGCTTCAACTTCTTCCGATTCCACAATTTCCCCAAATTGTTTCTCGATTTTAATCCCATACAAAAAGTTTAAACAATCTCTTTCTCCCACTTCTTTTGATGGTTCTTCTACCAAGTAATACTTCAAAACCATTCCCATTTGGTTTTCTAGCTTAACTTCCCTCTCCCCAATTAGACTAAAATGTTTCATTCAAATACCTCCTACATTAAAATGACCACAACTGCGACAATGCCAACACACTATCTTATGAAATTATACTACTAATTTATTCCATTTCATAGAGAATTATATCGCATAATGATTGGATATTGTTAAATATTCGACTAATTTTTAATTTTACGACAAATTATTTTGTCTTTTTCTATCAACAATTGTTCTATAACTTGGTTTT
>NZ_CBDLAM010000109.1:1753-10661 GCF_965301125.1 Anaerosporobacter sp.
GAATATTAAGGTGGATTTGATACACTTTTATTTTATTTTGTAATTTATCTTATAAAAACTGTTTATATTATCTATTTTTGTAAAATGTCTAATCTTTTATATTTTGTCAATACTAGTATGTAGTCAATAAGACAAATTACCTATATATTTGCATTGACATTGCAATACTTTTACCAAGATTATTTTACTTTATTTTAATACACTTTTTTGTTATAATAGTACCGAAAAGGAGGCTTATTATGGACTTTAGTAAACGTGGTACAGCGAATAAGCAGCATGATATACACTCCACTTCGCAGAAATTATCGAGAAAAGCCATTATTTCCATTCTGCGTACCTGTATTGTCTGCATAGTAGCTATATCAATAATAGGTACTTTCACTGGTCTTGGTGCATTAAAAGGCATGTTAGACAGTGCCCCTAGCATTGATTCCATTGACGTTGCACCTGATGGTTTTTCAACAATAATATATGATAGCGAAGGAAATGAAATACAAAAATTAATTGGTTCTCAGGCCAACCGAATCTATGTTAAATTAGATAAAATTCCCGAAAATGTTCAAAATGCCTTCATTGCTACTGAAGATGAGCGTTTTTGGACACACAATGGTATTGACATAAAAGGTATCTTCCGAGCCTTCTTTGTTGGTGTTAAATCTGGTAAATTTTCCGAAGGAGCCAGTACCCTTACCCAACAACTTCTAAAAAATCAAGTATTTGAAGGTGGTAATGAAGAAAAGTTCTTTGAAAAAATTCAAAGAAAAGTTCAAGAACAGTATTTGGCTATTAAGCTGGAAGATAAACTAGATAAAGAACAGATTCTTGAATACTATTTAAATACCATTAACCTTGGTCAAGGGACGTTAGGAGTACAAGCTGCATCCTTACGATACTTTAATAAAGAAGTAAGTGACCTAACTTTATCAGAAGCTGCCGTAATTGCTGGTATAACACAAAGCCCTGTATACCTTAATCCAATTACACATCCAGAAGATAATGCAGCTAAAAGAACTATTATTCTTAGTAAGATGTTGGAACAAGGTCTAATTACACAACAAGACTATGATGAAGCAATAGAAGATGATGTTTACGAAAGAATTAAATTAGTAAATGAAGAACATATAAGTACTAATTCAGATACAAACTCTTATTTTGTAGACGAACTTATTCTTCAAGTACAAGAAGATTTACAAGAAAAATTAGGCTACACTGAAACACAGGCTATCAACGCAATTTATCGTGGTGGTCTTAGAATATATACAACACAAGATACAAAGCTTCAGCAAATATGTGACACAGTCATTAATGATGAATCTAACTATCCTGAAGCCTACCATATTTATGAATTAACGTATGCCTTATCAATATTGAAATCAGATGGTACAACAATTAATTATTCGGAAGGTCATCTAAAGAACTATTTTAGTTCAAAACACCAGGATATTGATCTTTTCTTTAAAAATAAAGAAGATGCTGATCCTTATACAGAAGAATTTAAAGCATCTGTATTAGAACCAGGTGACGAACTACTGGGCGAAAAGAAAACCTTCACCTTACAACCACAAGTATCTTTCGTTCTTATGGATCAACATAATGGTAACGTATTAGCATTAGTTGGCGGACGTGGAGAAAAAGAAGGTAGTCTTACATTAAATCGTGCAACTCGTACACCAAGACAACCTGGTTCCACCTTCAAGGTGCTTTCTACTTATTTACCTGCCCTTGATAATGCAGGTATGACTTTGGCCACTGTTCAAGACGATGCCCCTTATAAGTATCCTGGAACAACTACACAAGTCAACAACTGGAGACGTGGTGTATACAATGGTCTTACTACTCTACGTGAAGGTATATGGAACTCCAATAATATTGTAACAGTTAAGACACTTGAACAAATTACTCCTCAACTAGGATATTCTTACCTTACGAAATTAGGTTTTACTACTATCGTTGATAGCGTAACAACAGAAGATGGTAAAGTACACTCCGATATTAATTTACCAATGGCACTTGGTGGTTTGACTTATGGTGTTAAAAACTTAGAGTTAACCACAGCTTATGCTAGTATTGCTAATAATGGCGTCTATACAGAACCTATATTATATACAAAAATATGTGACAGCAATGGTAAGGTTTTAGTCGAAAACAAACCAACTACAAGTCAAGTTATGAAAGAATCCACAGCATTCTTATTAACAGATGCTATGGAAGATGTAGTTAAAATTGGTACTGCCGCTTCCTATATTAACTTAGGTTCTATGCCTGTAGCTGGTAAAACAGGTACAACGACAGACAGTAAGGATTTATGGTTTGTAGGTTATACTCCTTATTATACTGCTGGTATCTGGGGTGGTTATGATAACAACAATCGTAGCCAAAGCGATGTAAATACTTCATATCATAAACGATTATGGAATTTAATCATGAATAAGATTCACAAAGGATATAAGACTAAAACATTTACTAAGCCAGACTCTATTGTAACTGCCACTATATGTACTAAGAGTGGTAAATTAGCAAAAGATGGTGTCTGCAATCATGCTCAAGGTGGTAGCACAGTAAAGACAGAGTATTTTGCTAAAGGCACTGTTCCAACAGAGGTTTGTGATGCTCATGTTATGTATAGAATCTGTAAAGCATCTGGTTTACAAGCTACTGAATATTGTCCAGACAGTGAAGTAGTGGAAAAGGTATATTTAATAAAAGATGAAACAGGAGCAACAAAAGATACTCCGTATTTGTTACCTTCAACTTTAGAAGATTCACATTGTAACATTCATTCTTCCTCTTCATTTGGAGATGTAGAAGTTGAGCCAGAACCAGATGATGAATCTTATAACGATGAGGAAGAGGATACAGAAACTGATGTAATTCCTCCTATTCCAGATGTTACTATACCAACAACACCAAATTCGGGTAATGGGAATTCAGGTGGACAAAATACTGGTGGTGGAGAATAAATCTCCCTTATCAAGTATATAAACAAAGAAAGACTCACACAGGCAATAAACCTATGTGAGTCTTTCTTTGTTATATAAATCCTAATCTATATTAAAAGCAGCCGGCTGCTTGAAATATCATCAATCGAAAAAAATTATCATTCTTTCATCTTAGGATTAAAAATTAATGATGCGATATAGCCAAATATTAGAGCTGCTGAAACTCCTACGGCTGCTGACGTAAAGCCACCCATAAATACACCAATGAAACCATCACTTATTATCGCTTTCTTTACACCATTAAATAATGTGTATCCAAACCCTATAAGTGGAACTGTAGCACCTGCACCTGCCCATTTTGCAAATGGTTCATAAACTCCAATTGCGCCTAATAAAGTACCTAATCCAACTAATATAACCATAATACGTCCTGGCATTAGTTTTGTCTTATCCATAAAGATCTGAACAATTGCACATATTGCTCCACCAACTAAGAATGCCTTAATATATTCCATTATAAAACAGCTCCTTTCTCTCCTAGTCCTTTACTTCTAACATAACTCCATGAGCTATACCAGGCACAGAGTTGCCTTCATTAAAGCTGACTGGAGAAAGTAATGCACCTGTTGGAACAAACAAGATTTTCTTCCATTCTCTCTTTTTCATTTTCTTAAATATATATCCTGTCAATGTAGAAGCACTACAGCCACAGCCGCTGCCACCAGCATGAGTATCTTGTTCTTCTTTATTAAAGATTTCGATACCACAATCTAGGTATCTACTAGTAATATCATATCCTTTTTCTTTCAACATATCGAGAAGAATGTCTTTTCCTACATAACCAAGGTCACCAGTTATAATCTTATCATATTCATCTGGTTTATAATTAAAATCCTTTAAGTTATGATAGATTACATCACAGGCTGCTGGAGCCATACAAGCCCCCATATTCATAGCGTCCTTTATTCCAAAGTCTATAACTTTACCTGTCGTAATACCAACTATACTAATGTAAGGATCTTGTGGTTTATTCTTCTCCTTATGTTTTAGCATCTCTTCTTCAGATGCGATAACAACAGCTCCACTACCTGTTACAGTCCAAGACGCTGCAAGTGGTCTTTGATTACCATAATCAAGAGGGAATCGAAATTGCTTCTCTGCTCCAGCAAAATGACTTGATGTTAAAGCCATAGCTTTATCTGCAAATCCTCCTTCTATCAAAGTAGCTGCTAAAGACATGGATTCACCCATTGTTGAACAGGCTCCATATATCCCAAACAAGGGGATCTGCAAATCCATAACACCAAACGAGGTAGCAATTAACTGTCCTAATAAATCACCTGCAACTAGATATCTTATTTCTTCTTGCTTATACCCTGAACTCTCAATAGCTTTACTCGCAGTCTTATACTGCAATAGGCTCTCTGCTTCCTCCCATGTTTGACCACCAAACATGGGATCTTCATCTATCTCATCAAAGTAAGAAGAAAGAGGTCCCTCACCTTCCTTCTTACCTACCAAACTATAACTTCCAACAATATATGGTGGAGTAGCGAATTTAACACTACGACTTCCTATCATCTTCTGACTCATATTCACACCCGAGCACAAGCAATTACACTACGTGCTACTACCCTTCCTTTAAACAATACCCATACGCAATAAGATATAATAGATAACACCTAAAACCCAAGAAAACACGATACCAAATAAAATTACTGGACCAGCTATATTAAAAATCTTACAACCAATACCAAAAACCTGTCCTTCTTTTTTGAATTCAATTGCTGGAGCCGCTACAGAATTAGCAAAACCAGTGATTGGTACTAACGTCCCTGCTCCACCGAATTTAGCAATCTTTGCATACCAACCGAATCCAGTGAACAATGCACTTAAACCAACTAAGGTTATAATATTATACACGGAAGCAACTGCCTGGGTTCATCCCATTGCCTTATATAGAGTCTAGTTTCCCTGTCCGATAGTACAGATAATGCCACCAGCTAGAAATGCTTTACACACATTTGCAAACCAATTATGTGTTGGTGTTACGTCCTTTACATATTGGTTATAGAACTGTTGCCTTGTATTAACATCCGTTTGATTTAATACATCTTTCATGGAAGGTTTATTCATATTCTCGGGTTGCTTATTGTTATTTTCTTGCATATATACTCACCTTTCTTCTTGTATTCTTATTGGCAATTTAAATTGCCTTCTATCTCCATACGTATAGTTGCAAAAATGCTCCTACTGCTTTGCCTATTGCAATGCTAGCTACAATATACGGCATACCATATTTTATCTTAATCCGTTTTGCAAAAACCGGAATTACATTTAATACTTCAGCAAGTGCCATTGCCTGACATCCTATAAATATTCCACTAAATAATCCATATGGAATTAGACCAAGTACTCCAAACGGCAAATCCCATTGATATATAAACCATGTATTTCCTAATATTCCACCTAAAATAACCATATTCTCATATAAAATAATATGTTTTGCTGTACTAGTCTTTGAGGCCAATCGATTTACAACTCCTAGTAAAGTAATGAATGAAAAAACACCAGCTGCAACAATCGCACCACCAGCAAACCCAATAATTGCAAGTAAACAATATCTAATCAATATCTATCGTCTTCCCTTCTCTACTGGCATCACTAAGTATGGCATTCTCCACATCTTTTTCATATTTTCTCATTTCAATCTGTATCGGTGTGGGATCTCTTCTAACCTTCTTTTTTGAAAAATGATTGAAGAAAACTAAGATACCAATAGGGAGTCCGAGAGAATAGGTGAATTCAATAATCCCTTTACCCTTGCCACTGTCTCCCATTATGAGATTATATACATTATCAAAAACATCGGATACACTAACATCTGTATTGAATGTCATAATGGAGAAAGCGGCTCCAAAGAATATAATTGCTGCAACAAATGCTGTCTTAATATATTCCAATGCCTTATGTTGTGCTTTCTCTGGCTGATACTCAACTAAAAATTCCTCTTCTCCTAAATTTACTACATTTAAATTAGGATCAAATTTAGTAATTATCGCAATCACTTTCATTATTGAAACTGCATACTGTGAATTTTTCTGTGACACCCTATCTATTAGCACAAGCTCTTCTAATATCTTTTGCAATCTTTCATTCACACAGTAAATTGTACCGATATCCTTTAAAACTATCTTTTCATGATTTACTAGGACACGTAACGGAATCTTTATATAAACGATTTCTTGTATCATACAAAGAAACAATCTCCTGTTTTTCTTTTAAAACAATCTTTCTCATCACTATCATCTTGTATCTGTTGTTCATCATAATTATTAACAGTGGCGTCAGCCACTTCATATGATTCTTCTGCATTAACAAATGTTCCTTCGAATACATAGTCCGTTTCGTCATTCATACGATAAGCGATTACGATACAGATAATAGCAATCATAGTCAAAATAACAACTCCAGTAATAATAAACTTTTTCCTCTTTGCAATCACTTTTTTCATCTCCTTCAAGAAACTTTCGTTTCTTATGCACTAGAAAAGCATCAATCATTTTACTATTTTGATTGATGCTTCTATGGTTGTAATGTTACTTACATTACTGTTATTATTTGTTTTTACATATTGTTTATACTGGTAAATTGTGTTTTTAATCATATTATCCAATTAATTTTTCTCGCATTATACGTAAAATCTTCTTCTCTAGGCGAGAAACTTGTACTTGTGATATTCCAAGCTTCTTTGCTATATCTGATTGCGTTCGATTCATAAAATAGCGTAGTTTTATTATATCTTGTTCTTTTGGTTCCAGTGTGTCTAATATTTCCTGAATTGCCAATTTATCAACAACATTTTCATGCTCGTCTTGTACTTGTTCTAATTTATCTATTAAGAAAATTGCATTGCCATCACCTTGATAGATTGTCTTATATAAGGATTCTACTTCCGTATTGGACTCAAGGGCCATAATAATGTCTTCTGATGGTACATCAATCTCTGCACTTATTTCTTCTATCGTTGGTTCTCGGTTCAGTGTATTATTCAATATTTCTCTTGTAATCTTTACTTTAACAGCAATTTCTTTTAAAGAACGACTTACTTTAATCATTCCATCATCACGGAGAAACCTTTTGATTTCACCAGTAATCATTGGTACTGCATAGGTTGAGAATTTAACTTCATATGATAAATCAAATTTATCGATTGCTTTAATTAATCCGATACTACCGATTTGGAATAAATCCTCAAGTTCATGTCCTCTTCCAGTAAATCTTCTTACAATACTCCAAACTAACCCAACATTTTCCGTGACTAGCAGGTCTCTTGCTTCTTTATCACCAGTTTTTGATAACTTAATCAATTCCAGTGTGTCCATGCTTGCACCTTGCCTTTCCTGTTATCACCGCCACTGTCTAACCTTTCTATTCTATTTTTATTAAAACAAATTAACTTCCTCAATGGTTTTCGTCATTGTTACAGTTGTTCCTTCATTAAGAGCAGAGACCACTTCTAAATCATCCATAAAAGCTTCCATAAATGCGAATCCCATTCCAGATCGCTCCATCTCTGGTTTTGTAGTATATAAAGGTTCCATTGCTTGTTTAATATCAGGAATTCCTTTGCCTTTATCTTTAACGATTACAGTAATTTTATTCCCTTCAATAGCACAAGTTAAAGTAATCTTACCTTCACTACCATCGTAACCATGTATAATACTATTGGTAACTGCTTCTGAAACTGCTGTCTTAATATCCGCAATTTCTTCGATTGTAGGATTCAGCTGAGCAGCAAAAGCAGCTACTACAATTCTTGCAAAACTTTCGTTTTCTGATTTACTATCGAATTCCAAAGACATTGCATTCTTTCTGTCCATATCTACCTATCCTTTCTCCCTCTTTATTTCAAATTTAATGCTTCTTCAATCGTTGCATATTTATCGATAATCTTATACAATCCTGATAACTTAAAGATTCGATCAATAGAAGAATTAACATTCGTTACTGCTACTTTTCCCCCAGTAAATATAATTTTCTTATATCTACCCATAATTACTCCAATTCCTGAACTATCCATAAATTCCGAATTACTAAAATCAAATATTATCTGATTCACCGAATTTTTATCAATAAGTTGATCGGCTTTTTCTCTTATTGTAACAGCATTATGATGATCCAACTCCTTACTTATCTGAATCAACAAACTTCTGCCTCGTAATTCCATAAAAGCTCCCATATTAGTGTAATCCATATTACTTTTGCTCTTCTCCTTACCTTTCATTGTTTACATATTTTTACATATGATATTTATAAAAAAAGACGTTCCTTCTATAATATATAAATACATATATAGAAGTACTTGTCTTTTCTTTCGTTAAGGTGACTTTTCTTACTTACTGCACTTCAGCTAAACGGCTCTTAGCTTGTGACACTCTCGAAGAGTCTGGGTATTCATCAATAACTTGTTGATAGTACTTAGCAGCATTTTCTTTATCCGATAACATTTGATACGAACGTCCAATGAAATACAATGCATCTGGTACTTTGTCTTCATTAATTAAGACTACTTGCTTTAACACATCAATTGCTTCCTCATACTTATATCTCGAATATAAATTATGACCTTGTTCATAAATTGAAGCTGCAGCATTGGTAAATGTCTTATCTATCATATAATTATATACTTCAACTGCTGCTTTTCGGTCAATATTTGTCATATCTACTTCAAGCAATGCTTGTACAATATCATCTTGGCTTGCACCTGACATATATACTTTAATTGCATTGAATAACTTATCATATAAAGCTTCATCATACTTGGCTGTTTCTTTATTTAAATCATCCATCTCTTTTTCTAACTTATCAATGGTTTCTTGTAATTTTTCTTTATCACTTTCTAAAGCTGAAACTTCTTTATTATTAACTGCAATTTGCGAATTCAAATCTACCACTTTTGCATTATA
>NZ_CBDLAM010000109.1:10671-13107 GCF_965301125.1 Anaerosporobacter sp.
GCATTATAATCTGCGGCTGCCTGCTTCTTAACATTTGGTACTACTAAGAAATACAATAAACCAACACCTATAACAATACCAATGATTAGATTTATAAAAACCCAAATATTGGGTTTTTCTTCACGGTAATGAGAAATTGGTGCGATATTAGATATATTTGTTGACTTTGTTGATACGTTGTCTTCTTTTTTATCATTAAAATCTTGAACTGGTTGCCTCGATTTTAATTCGTCTAAATAACGCAACGTTGTTGTATTAGTAACATCAACCTTATGAATCTTCATAAGACATTTCTGTGCTTTATCTTTTTCATTATGCTTCATATACAATAGAGCTAAGAGATGATGTGCTCTTAAGAAATGTGGATTTAAGCTTGTGACTTTTTTAAGCTGTATAATAGCTAAATCATCATTACCTTGTTTCGCTGCCTGAAGTGCTGCGTTATACTTCTTAATCATCTGATTAGCTGCTTCAAGACGTGTTTGATTTGCTTGAATACTATTAATATAGAAATCACAATCATTGTTTTGTGGTTGATAATGTTTGCTTAATACCCATTCACTAAGAGCTGCAACAATCTCACCCATTTCATAATATACAAGTCCTAATAAATTTCTTGCATCCGTATTCTCTTTATTAAATTTTAAACTTTTTTGTAATACAAAAACTGCACCTGTTAAATCCCTAACTTTTGCTTTCTCTAATCCACTATTATAATAGGTATTAGAGATACGTATAGCTCTTTGAAAGGCAGCTACATTTGTTCCGCATTTATCACATTTAATCTTTTTTCCTAAAGTGCTTCCACAATTTGGGCAATTCATCTTTTTTCACCTACTGTCTTTCCTTTATTGCACTGTCTTACTTACTTATTTATTCTTCATCTCACTCATCATTTCTTTAATGATATCCGTTACATCTGTTAAATCATTGTTATATATAGCATCTTCTGCTTGTTCAACTTCCAAACTAGGTTGGAACTTTTCTAATTCTTCTTCAAAATTAATCATAGTATCCTCCTATTACTTATCTCTACAAAATAATTGCTCACCAAAAATTATACCATAGCAAGCACAATTATCAAGTACTTTCTTTCGCAATTCTCGACGGATCATGCATATTCTAGTAATTCATGCACATACTGTCAGTTTCAGTATTTATTCCATAGCAAATAAACATACATCTAAGCCCTTACGTTTCACTATTACATTATTGAATTCTTCTTTAATAATGAGCATACTACCATTGATTTTAATGCGACATTTAGGATAAATTGCTCTGTTAACAATTATCTTAGCATCTTTTGCCTTTTCTAGGGTATCTAAAAGTATATTTCTTTGATTTGTAACAAAACTTATCTCAGAATTTCGTTCAATCTTTGTTTTCAAAAGATTTATTTTTTTCTGTGATAGGTCCTTTCTATTCTCTTTATCAATATAATAAACTGTATTTTTAATGTTTTCTTCTCTAATAATTATATCAGGAAGTGGGTCCGTCTTGTAACCAATATTTAAATCTGTTCGTACTTCAGCCATACTTCCAATAATTGTTGCCGTAACTCCACTAACTGCATTAATAACACCACCAACTATAACTCCTCTTTTTCCAGAAACGATTACTTTCTCCTTTGTGGTAATATTACAATGCATTATAGCGTTAGCATTCACGTTACCACCAGCATTAATCTTAACTTGTTCAAAGAATTTTCCAGAAACCTCTCCTCCAGCCACGATTTTTCCTTTGCCACCGCCCTGCATTCCATTCTGTAAGATAACATCTCCTTCTGCTTGTAAATCAGCCGACTCTACATACCCTGCAACATATATATTCCCACCAGCTTTAACTCTAGAACCGGCCATAACATTCCCTTTAATCGCGATATCTCCAGAGAAGTTCGCATTCCCAGTCGATGTGTCAATATCTCCTTCGATAGTCAGGATATCAGTGATTTCTATCTTTCCATTCTTATATTCAATTTTCCCAGCAATATCAGCCCGATAGATTGTTCTATCTTCATTAACCGAAAAACCGCTTCCCTTTAATGTTTGTAGTTCTCTACCGTTCCTTGCAAATATCTGACTCCCCTTGATATTCCTTCCAAACTTTCCTTTTGTTGCTTTGTGATATTCTGCAATAATCTGACCTTCATAGACTGTTTCCATCTTATTCAAACTACTATAGTCAGCAGAGCCGTCTTCCAATATAATTGGTTTTGTATCTAGATCTTTATTAAAGAAATATTCATAAAATCCATTCTCCCCTTCAACAGGTAAATCCCCTTCTGCTATCAACTTATCTATATATACTAACTGATTTTGTACTATTTCTTCAATTACATCTACCTTAATACCATATATCACATTATTCATAGCTAGTTCTGCGAGGATTTGCTCCTTTGTATATAGTTCTTCCTTCTCCCCTGGAACTAATGTTATG